>NZ_JBFUJD010000045.1:0-41334 GCF_056401555.1 Caulobacter sp. P4_E5 | reverse complement strand
CTCCAGCTCGGCGCGACCTTGAACCTCGGACGAGATGTCGTGCATCAGCCCGATCATTTCGCCGTTAGGACCCCGGCGCGAGCGGCCCTGCAGCCAGACCCAGCGCCCGTCCTTGCAGCGAACCTTGACCTCGTGGATCACCGCGCCCGTCTCGCGCATCCGCCGGCCGGCGTCAGCCAGGTCAGCCTGGCTGTCGGGATGGGCGAACTTGATCGTGGGCTGGCCGATCAGCTCGTCCGCCGACCAGCCCGTCAGGGCGGTCCAGGCCGGGTTGACCGAGACGAAGYGCCCCTCGGCCGAAACGACGGCGAAAAGGTCGTTGGCGTTGTCGAAGAACCAACGCGCGGCCTCGGCCTCGCCAAACGGCAAGGGCGTGCGCGAGGTCTCGCTGATTGACGTCTGGGACATCCGGTCTCCGCCAAGTTGGGCGGATCGTGGAGCGCAACCGTAAACTTATGGTTCGCGTGGGATAGCGACGTTCTACGAAAGCGTGTTCAGACCTCGGCCCATTGGCGCAGCAGGTTGTGATAGACGCCGGTCAGCGACAGGATTCCCTCGTCGTCGGATTCGACCTTGCGGGTCAGGCGCTGGATGGCGACGTCCATCTCCAGCAGCAGAGCGCGCTTGGCGTCGTCGCGGATCAGGCTCTGGATCCAGAAGAAGCTGGCCGTGCGCACGCCCCGGGTGACCGGCGTGACGTGGTGCAGGCTGGAGCTGGGATAGAGGATCATGTCCCCCGCTTCCAGCTTGACGACGTGGGCGCCGTAGAGGTCGTTCACGACCAGCTCGCCGCCGTCATAGTCTTCCGGCTCGGCCAGGAAGAGGGTCGCCGACAGGTCGGTGCGCAGTCGCCGGCCGCTGACCGGATCGCGGCGGATGGCGTTGTCGACATGGTCCTTGAAGCCCATGCCCTCGCCGTAGCGGTTGAACATCGGCGGCAAGATGACCTGAGGCAGGGCCGCCGAGACGAACAGCGGGTTGGCCTCCACGGCCTGGAGGATCGTCTCGCCGACGCTCCGGGCCGCCTCGCAGTCCTGCGGCAGCTGCTCGTTGGTCTTGGCCCGCGCGGCCTGGAAGCCCGAGGTCAGGTTGCCGTCGACCCAGGGACCGGCATCGAGGACCGCCCGGGCCTGCGCCACCTGGGCCTTGGTCAGCACCTGCGGGATCTGCAGCATCATCGAGACCGCTCCTTGGTCAGCACCGTCCTCCCCTTTGATCCGGATCAGGCCGGTGGCTCAAGGCCCGAAAGTAGAGCGCCCCGCTCGACGCCGTTGTCGAGCGGGGCGCGGCGTGAAGCACCTCGGAGGGGAGGATCAGTACTTCACGTTGAAGGTCAGGATCGCCTGGCGGCCCGGGGCCGGGTCGGCGTGGTGCACGCCGTTGGTGCGAGCGATATAGCGTTCGTCGGTCAGGTTCTGGACATTCAGCTGCAGGTCGACCTTGTCGCTGACCGCCCACGAGGCGAAGGCGTCGAAGCGCGTATAGGACGGGGCGTAGATCTTGTTCGTCCCGCCGCCGGCCCCGCCCTGGTTGCCGCCGAAGCTCTTCGACACGTAGTAGGCGCCGCCGCCCAGCGAGATCTTCCGGGTCACGCGATAGGTCGTGAAGCTGGAGAAGCTGTGCTTGGGCGTGTTGGCCAGAGAGTCGCCCTGGTTGACGCTGGTATAGGCGCCGCGGACCAGTTCGCTGTCCATGTAGGTGTAGCCGCCGAACACCTGCCATTTCGGGGTGACGTTACCCGAGAAGCCGAGTTCGAAACCCTTGACCTCGACCTCGCCGACCTGGGCGTAGGTGTTGGCGTCGATCTGGATCTGGGCGTTCTTGCGCGTGGTCTGGAAGACGGCGGCCGACAGGGCCAGGGTGTCGTGGAAGACGTTGGCCTTGGCGCCGGCCTCGAAGCTTTCGCTGTCTTCCGGCTCCAGCTGGACGGTGGAGAGGTTGCCGGTTCCGGTCGACGTGTTGCTGTTCTGGTCGCCGCTCGAGATGCCCGGCGGCGTCGAGGAGGTCGCGTACGAGACGTAGAGGCTGGAGCTGGTGGTCGGCTTGTAGACCAGGCCGGCCTGATAGTTGGTGAAGTCCCACGAGCCGTGGCGCGGCGTGTAGGTCACCGAGGTGAACACCCCATTGGCCTGGGTGGTGGCGACGTCGACGCCGTCGCTGTCGTAGCTGTCGTGGCGCAGGCCCAGGTTCAGCAGCCACTTGTCGCCGAACTTGATGGTGTCGAAGCCGTAGATGGCAGCAGTCTTGCTGACATTGCGGGCGGCCGGAGCGCGGTTGATCACGCCCGACCAGGCGTCCTTGTCGTTCGGCGCGTAGACCAGGGTGCAGTCGCCGGCGCCCAGGCTGGTCAGGGTCGCGGCGGCGATCGTGAAGCCGGTCGGGCAGGCCGCGCCCGAGGTCGTGAAGGTCGAATAGGCGGCGTTGCGGTTTTCCTCGCGGCTCAGCTCGACGCCGACGTCGAAGCTGTGCTCAAGGCCGCCGAACATCGTCTTGCCGTGCAAGTCGGTGACGGCCGCGACCGTCTCGGCCGGGTTCCAGCGGGTCTTGGTGCCGCGCTTCATCCACCATTGGCCCTGGACGAACTGGGCCGCGCCGCCGTCGCCGGGATTGGTGACGATGTAGTCGTTCAGCGACTTCGAATAGCGGACCACCTGACGGACGTTGAGGTCGTCGTTGATCTTGTGGTCGATCGCGAAGGTGGCGATGTCCGACTTGGTCTTTTGGTAGTCGCGCGACTCGATGCCGTAGAAGCTGCGGCGATCGACCGCCAGTATGCCCGAGGCCGTGCGCGGCTCGGTGGTCTTGGTGGTCAGCGGGATGCCGTAGTCCGGCGTCTGGTCGGTGTCGAGATGGTAGTAGCTGACGGTCAGCTGGGTGTCGCCGTTCAGGCCGACGGCCAGCGACGGAGCCACGCCCCAGCGGCTGAAATCGACGTTCTTGCGACCCGGCGTGTTGCCTTGCGTGCCCAAGACATTCACGCGGACGGCGACATTGTCGTTGAAGGCGTAGTTCAGGTCGGCCGTGGCGCGGACGTATTCGTCGGTCCCGACGCCGACCGCGCCCCGCGCGAAGCTGTCGGCCTTGGGGGTCTTGGACGACAGGTTGATGCTGCCGCCGCCCGAGCCGCGGCCGCCATAGGCGCTGTCCGGGCCTTTAACGACCTCGACCTGCTCGAGGTTGAAGATCTCGCGGGTCTGGCCGCCGGTGTCGCGGACGCCGTCGACGAAGATGTTGTTGGCCGAGCTCTGGCCGCGGATGAACGGGCGGTCGGCCAGGGGCTGGCCGCCTTCGCCGGCCCCGAAGGTGATGCCGGGCGAGGTGCGCAGGATGTCGGTCAGCGAGGTGGCGGCGGTCTGCTCGATGATCCGCGAGGGGATCACCGTCACCGACTTGGGCGTGTCGACCAGCGGAGCGGTGAACTTGCTCGACGACGGGTCGGCCACGCGCTTGGCGTCGATCTTGACGGTCGAGACCTCGGTGCTGTCGGGCGCCGGCGCGGTGGCGACCGGCGCGGCGGCGTCGACTTCAACGCCCTTTGGGGCAGCAGCGGCGATCTGGGCCAGACCCAGCCCGGCCAGGCCGGCGACGGCGGCGGCGCCCAGGGCGCGACGGGGCCGGCTGACGACACCGGCAGAGTTCGGATTACGCATGTTGGTTCTGTCCCCAAGGCGCGCCGTCGAGGGCGCGCCTCCTGTAATTGCGAGGCGTTCTTAGCGATGTTGCAAAGCAGTCGCAATGATAATCGCTCGCAATTGCGGGAAGCGCGGTGGAAAAGTGACGCTTGGGCGAGGCGCGCACGGCTCCGCCGCCTCACGCGGCTCGCCGCTGAAGGGATGGAAAGGGACGCGGAGCGCCGGACGCCGTCCGGAGTAGGTTTAGTTTGATACCGTTTCGACGAAGCCAGACGCTCCGCGCGACCGTTATTCGCCAGCGTCCCGCCGGGTGGCCCTGTTCAGGCCTTACCGGGACCCGGGCGCCTCCGTTTCCGGAAGCGCCCAGAGGTCGAGGGAGACGGGCCAAAAGGCCAAGACACGCCCCTTGATCCTCGACCACGCCGACGGCGGGCGGGCCTGGCAGCGAAACCAGGTCCCCGGACCGTCCGAGTATCCCCCTCGGACCTTCACCGCTCGATCGCCCCCCGCCGCCGCAATCGGTCGCTGGCCATGCGCCCTTTCCTCGCGACGAGGTGAGACAGAGCATAAGCGAGGTTTTGTAGGGGAGGACGAGAAGACCTGAACGCTCGTGCCTCGCATCACCCCTCTCTCTTAGAGAGAGGGAGGGGCCCATGCGCAGCATGGGAGGGTGAGTGGTTACACCGCTCACCGATAAGTCCCGAAAACTCAGTGAGATGCGCGGAACCACTCACCGGCTTCGCCTAACCTCTCACCCTCCCACGCCTGCGGCGCGGGCCCATCCCTCTCTCAAAGAGAGAGGGGTTTATCCCCGCGCCCCGACGGGATTTCGCGCCGCCCCACCGCATGCTACAGCTCCGCCGTTCGCGCGACTGGCGTTCGGAGGGAAGCGACCCTCGGGAAGCGCGGACCGCACTGCTGGTGCGAGAAAGCCGTTCGCCTGGGCGTCCAACCTCGAACGCGGAGCCTCGCCCATGCCCGAAGCCAAGACCTGGATCGCCTTCACGCTCGTCTGCCTGGGCATGGCCCTGACCCCCGGGCCGAACATGCTGTACGTCGTCAGCCGCTCGATCTCGCAAGGCCGCCTGGCCGGGATCGTGTCGCTGATCGGCACGGCGGCCGGCTTCGTCGTCTATCTGGTCTGCGCCTCGCTGGGCATCACCGCCCTGCTGATGGCCGCGCCGATCGCCTACGACATCCTGCGCTTCGGCGGGGCGCTCTATCTGGGCTGGCTGGCCTGGCAGGCGATCCGGCCCGGCGGCGCCTCGCCGTTCCAGGTGCGCGACCTGCCCAAGGACAGCCCGGCCAAGCTGATCAGCATGGGCTTCGTCACCAACATCCTGAACCCCAAGGCCGCGATGCTGTACCTGTCGCTGCTGCCGCAATTCATCAAGCCCGAGCACGGCGGCGTCTTTACGCAGTCGCTGGTGCTGGGCCTGTCGCAGATCACCGTCAGCATGGTCGTCAACGGCACGATCTGCTTCACGGCCGGCACCATCGCGGCTTTCCTGTCCACCCGCCCCAGCTTCGCCCTGGTCCAGCGCTGGCTGATGGCCACGGTGCTGGGCGGCCTGGCGGTGCGGATGGCCACCGAGGCCCGGCGATGAAGACTCCCCTCGCCGTCGCCTTCGCCGCGCTCGCGCTCGCCGGCGCCGCCCAGGCGTCCAGCCTGAAATCCTGCGCGGTCCCGCCGTCGGTGACGCAGGCTCCGGCCGAGATCCCCCCGGCCAACGAGATCCACACCGACGTCCCCACGGCGGCCTATCTGCTGGCCCTGTTCTGGTCGCCCGAGGCCTGCCGCGCCGGCATCCCGGAGTCGGACAAGACCATCCAGTGCCGCGACAACCGCTTCGGCTTCACGGTCCACGGCCTGTGGCCCAACGGCCCGGACCGGGTGCATCCACGCTACTGCAAGCCCAGCCCGCCGATGAGCCCGGCGACGGTGAAGGCCAATCTGTGCATGACCCCCTCGCCGTGGCTGCTGCAGCACGAGTGGCAGGCGCATGGGACCTGCCAGTGGGATACGCCCGAGGCCTATTTCAAGAAGGCCCGCCAGATCCGCAAAGGCCTGAACGTCCCCGAGCTGAAGCCCGGCCCCGGTGAGACCATGACCGCCGGTGAGATCCGCCACGCCTTCCTCAAGCGCAATCGCGGCATGACCGCCGAAGGCCTCAACGTCCGCGTCAAGGACGGCCGCCTGACCGAGGTCTGGGTCTGCATGGACCTGAAGTTCAAGCTCGCCACCTGCCGCGGCGGCAACGGCGCGCCGGACGCGGCGGTGGTGCGGGTGACGCCGAAGGGGTGATCACCATTCCAGCAGCGACAGACCTGGAATATCCCGGAAGTCGTCGGCATTGAACGTCACGAGCGTCGCCCGATGCGCCAACGCCTGGGCGGCGATCATGCGATCCACGATCTTGCGCCGAGAATAGCCCGCCGCCTCGACGATCATGCGATAGGCGTCAGCCGCCTCGCTATCGAAGTCCAGAACGGGCAACACGCGCAGCATGGCGTCCAGACGGCTACGCCGGACGCCGGTTCTGGACGGCTCGCGATAGACACCGCCTTCCAGTTCTACCCGGCTGACGATCGATAGAAGGATCGCGCCGTCTAGAGCCGTGATCCGCTCAGTGACCACGGGATCGCCATCGCGCAGATGGATCGCGACGCTGGTGTCGAGAACATAGGCCACTCAAAGACCGGGACGTTCCGGAAACAGGTCCTCGTCCCGGACCTCGATGCTGTCGGGACGGGGCATTTGGTTCAGCGTCGCCACCAGATCGCTGATGGAGCCCCTGGAGGGATAGATGGTCAGGACGTCGCCCGACCGCACCAGGGTGAGTTCGACATCGGCTCCAAAGGCCAGGTCCCGCGGAAGCCGCACGGCTTCGCTGTTTCCGCTTCTGAAGGTTCGGCTGGTCGCGGTCGCCATCGCCATTTCTCCGCCACGAGGCGCTAGGTAGTGACGCGTATATACCACATTGCCCTCCTCTCTTAAAGACGCGACCCTAGACCAGCACCCAGTCGTACCGCTGGGCCGGCTGGTAGCCGAGGGTCGGGCTGGCGCGGACGATCTCCCGCAAGTTCTCGTCGAGATCGCGCATGACGATATCGATCAGGGCGCTCCTGGCCGCCTGGATCGCCTCGTCCTTGGGCGCCGTCCTGGCGCAGGCGGGACAGCGCACGACCTCGCCATCCCCGTTCCGAACCACCTGGACATCGACGCGGCAGCCGCCGCACTGCACGACATGGTCGGCCATCGTCCGCTCCCCATTCCACAACTCACGATGGAACAAAAAGGGAACATAGACAAGCCTAAAAACGCAAAACGGGCGGTCCCTTTCGGAACCGCCCGCTCGCTAACCTCTCACTTCGGAGAGCCGTTCACCCTCAGGTGTTGACGGCGTCTTCCGGAGCCAGTTCGGCCTTCTTCGACAGGTCTTCGCCAGTTTCCTGGTCGACGACCTTCATCGACAGCTTGGTCTTGCCGCGGTCGTCGAAGCCCAGGAGCTTGACCTTCACGGCCTGGCCTTCCTTCAGCACGTCCGCCGGCTTGGCGACGCGTTCGTTGCTGATCTGGCTGACGTGGACGAGGCCGTCCTTGGCGCCGAAGAAGTTCACGAAGGCGCCGAAATCAACGACCTTCACGACCTTGCCGTCATAGATCTTGCCCACTTCGGCTTCGTCGGTGATCGACTTGATCCAGTCGATCGCGGCCTTGATCTTGGCGCCGTCCGAGGCCGAGACCTTCACGGTGCCTTCGTCGTTGATGTCGACCTTGGCGCCGGTGGTGGCGACGATCTCGCGGATCACCTTGCCGCCCGAGCCGATCACTTCACGGATCTTGTCGGTCGGGATGGTGATGGTCTCGATCTTCGGGGCGTAGTCGCCGACGTCTTCACGCGGGGCGTCCATGGCCTTGTTCATCTCGCCCAGGATATGGGCGCGACCTTCGTGAGCCTGGGCCAGGGCTTGCTTCATGATCTCCGGGGTGATGCCGGCGATCTTGATGTCCATCTGCAGCGAGGTCAGGCCTTCGCTGGTGCCGGCCACCTTGAAGTCCATGTCGCCCAGGTGATCTTCGTCGCCCAGGATGTCCGACAGGACCGCGAAGCCGTCCTTTTCCAGGATCAGGCCCATGGCGATGCCCGAGACCGGACGGATCAGCGGCACGCCGGCGTCCATCATGGCCAGCGACGAACCGCAGACCGTGGCCATCGAGGACGAACCGTTCGACTCGGTGATCTCCGAGACCAGGCGGATCGTGTAGGGGAAGTCTTCCTTGGCCGGCAGCATCGGGCGCAGGGCGCGCCAGGCCAGCTTGCCGTGGCCGATTTCGCGGCGGCCCGGGCTGCCCATACGGCCGGTTTCACCGACGCTGTAGGGAGGGAAGTTGTAGTGCAGCAGGAAGGACTCCTTGTAGGTGCCTTCCAGGGCGTCGATGAACTGCTCGTCGTCGCCGGTGCCCAGGGTGGCGACCACGATCGCCTGGGTCTCGCCGCGGGTGAACAGGGCCGAGCCGTGGGTGCGCGGCAGGATGCCGACTTCACCCAGGATCGGACGGACCTTGTCGACGGTGCGGCCGTCGATGCGGATGCCGGTGTCGAGGATCGAGCGACGGACGATGTCCGCTTCCAGTTCCTTGAACACCGAGACCAGCTTCAGCGGGTCGATGCCGGCCGGGTTGGTGTCGCTCTTGGCGAAGGTCTCGATGGCCTTGGTCTTGGCGGCGCCCAGGGCGGCGACGCGGTCGGCCTTGCCTTGGATCTTGTAGGCGTTGGCCAGATCCTTGCCGACGGCCTTCTTCACTTCGGCCTTCAGCGCGTCGGTGTCTTCCGGTTGGAAGTCGAAGGGCTCCTTGGCGGCGTGCTCGGCCAGATCGATGATCGCGTCGATCACCGTCTGCATTTCCTTGTGGGCGAAGGTGACGCCGCCCAGCACGATCTCTTCCGAGAGCTCCTGGATTTCCGACTCGACCATCATCACGGCGTCGGCGGTGCCGGCCACGACGAGGTCCATCTTGCTTTCCTTCAGCTCGTCGAGCGTCGGGTTCAGCACGTAGCCGCCGTCGATGTAGCCGACGCGCGCGGCGCCGATCGGGCCCATGAACGGGGCGCCCGACAGGACCAGGGCCGCCGAGGCGGCGACCATGCCCAGGATGTCGGGATCGTTCTCGAGGTCGTGCTGCAGCACGGTGACGACGACCTGGACTTCGTTCTTGAAGCCCTTGACGAACAGCGGGCGGATCGGACGGTCGATCAGGCGGGAGACCAGGGTCTCCTTTTCCGACGGACGGCCTTCACGCTTGAAGAAGCCGCCGGGGATCTTGCCGGCCGCGAAGGTCTTTTCCTGATAGTTGACCGTCAGCGGGAAGAAGTCTTGGCCGGGCTTGGCCTTCTTGGCGAACACGGCGGTGGCCAGGACGACGGTTTCGCCCATGGTGGCCAGGACGGCGCCGTCGGCTTGACGGGCGATGCGACCGGTTTCGAGGACCAGCGTCTTGCCGCCCCACTCGATCGTCTTGCGCTTGATATCGAACATTTTTCTTCTTTCGGTTCCCGCGGGCGGATTCCCATCGGGGCGGACAGGGGCGGACGGCTAAGCTTGAAGAGCTTTTGGGAGCCGGCCCGATGATCCTCATCCAGTTCGACAGGCGGGTTTGAGGACGTGAACCCTCGGACGGACGAACGGTTCGCCTGAAAAGATCAGGTCGAACCGCTTTTGAACCTTCGTGACGTCCCGGCCTGTCGCGGGACGCCTGGTTCCAAATATGCGATCCGCCGCCCTGCTTGCGCGGAGCGGCGGATCTTATGCCTTAGCGACGCAGGCCCAGCTTTTCGATCAGGGACTGGTAACGGGCGACGTCGGACTTCTTCAGGTGGTCGAGAAGCCGGCGACGCTGGGAAACCAGCTTCAGCAGGCCACGACGGCTGTGGTTGTCCTTCTTGTGCGTCTTGAAGTGCTCGGTCAGGTTCGAGATGCGTTCCGAGAGGATCGCGACCTGGACTTCAGCGCTGCCGGTGTCGCCTTGCGTGCGGGCGTGTTCGGCGATGAGCGCGGATTTGCGCTCGATGGTGATCGACATCGGGTTGTCTCCGCTCAGGTGAGTTGGAAGACCCGCACCGGATTGAGCTTTCCGGCGCGCATCTCGCACAGGGCCACCAACCTGTCTCCGGACATGGCGGAAACGGTGCGATCGCCGGGCGCGAGCTCGGCTTTCAGCGTTTCAACCTGCCTTGGAAGCAGGACGATGGCGCGTCCCTGTGCAAGCCGGAAGGCGTCTTCGTCGGTCACGGCCAACGCCGGGATGTCGTCCAGCGCGGTCTCGACCGGAAGCAACGCCTCCGACAGCCGGGCCTCATAGCTCAAATTCTCAAGGGTTTCCAGCGATATCGCCGACGCCTCGTCAAAGCCGCCCACCCGCGTCCGGCGCAGCTCGGCGACGTGGCCGCAGGTTCCGAGCACCTTGGCCAGGTCGCGGACCACGGCCCGGACATAGGTGCCCTTGCCGCACTCCATCTCCAGCGTGACGTGGTCGGCGTCCAGGGCCTCGGTCACCCGCAGGGCATGGATCTTTACCTTCCTGGTCGGCAGCTCGAACTCGACGCCGTCGCGGGCCAGATCATAGGCGCGCTCGCCGTCGACCTTGATGGCCGAGAAGTTCGGCGGGATCTGGTCGACCTCGCCGATGAAGCCCGACAGCACGGCCTCGATCTGCTCGCGCGTCGGCCGCACGTCCGAGGTCGCGGTCGTCTCGCCCTCGCGGTCCAGGGTGGTGGTGTCGCGGCCCCAGGCGATGGTGAAGCGATAGGCCTTGTCGGCGTCCATCAGGAACGGGACGGTCTTGGTCGCCTCGCCCAGCGCGATCGGCAGAATGCCGGTGGCCAGCGGGTCCAGCGTGCCCGCATGGCCGCCCTTCTGGGCGTTGAACGCCCGGCGCACGCGGCTGACGGCCGTGGTCGAGGTCAGGTCGTAGGGCTTGTCCAGGCACAGCCAGCCGGAGACCGCATCGCCCTTCTTGCGGCGGGCCATGAACTAGTCCTCGTCCCCATGGTCGTCATCGTCGCCGGGGACGTCGGAGAGGCGACCGGTGTCCTGCTGGACGCGCGGGTCGTCGAACAGGCGGTCCATATAGGCCGCGGCGCCGAAGCTTTCGTCGTGGATGAACTTCAGGTCCGGCGTGAACTTCATGTCGATGGCCTTGCCCAGACGCCCGCGCAGGAACTTCGAACCCCGGTTCAGGCCCTTGATGACTTCGGCGATGTCCTCGGCCTTGCGGCCCGCCTCGCCCTTCAGGCCGGCGCCCAGCGGTTCGACGAAGCAGATGGCGTGCCGCAGGTCGGGGCTCATCCGAACTTCGGAGACCGTCAGCGAGACGTTGACCAGGACCGGATCGGCCAGCTCGTCATCGCGGAGGATATCGACCAGGGCGTGGCGGATCAGTTCGCCGGCGCGGAGCTGGCGTTGCGAGGGGCCGACTGGGCCCTTCTTGGTTTCGGCCCTTTTGGGGTCGGCATGGCGCTTCATGGCGCGAAATCCTTGCGGCCCGGCCGGCGGATCGAACGCCGGTGCGCGGGGAAATCGGGAGGCGGGGTGTCTAGGCTTCTGGGGCGGAAATGTCCAGCGCTCCCCCTTCTCCCCTTGCGGGAGAAGGTGTCATCCGCAGGATGACGGATGAGGGGTGGATAGCCCTGTCGGCTTGGCGCCCAGCTCGTCCGCTGTCGCGGCGGATCCGGTCTTCGACCCCTCACCCGAGCGCCTTCGGCGCCCACCCTCTCCCGCAAGGGGAGAGGGGAATTACGCCCCGACCCGCGCCTTGAAGAACGCGATCACCTTGTCCCGCGCCCTCATGCTGCCGCTGTCCGGGATCGAGCGGTGCAGGTGCAGGGTCAGCACCGAGTGCGGGGCCATCGGCATGCCCGGCGCGGCGTCATCGTCGGCGAGCTCGACGACCTCGACCTTGTCGCCGAACTCGGCCTTCAGCCGCGCGATGCGAGCGTGGGGCACCAGCTTGTCGGAGGTGAAGCGCAGGGCCAGCAGCGACAGGTCCTCGTCCTTGAACCGCTGCTTGGCGCAGGCCAGCTCAGAGGCCGAGCAGTCCAGGCCCTGGCCGTTGTTCAGCGGCAGCGAGGGCTGCGACAGCACGGGCGCCACCACGACGGGCTCGGCCATCATCGCCAGGGCGAAGCCGCCGGTGAAGCACATGCCGACCGCGCCCACGCCCTTGCCGCCGCACTCGGCATGGACCTGGCGGGCCAGGGCCCGCAGCCAGTCGACGATCGGGCTGGAGCGGCCGCCGCTCCAGACGCTGAACTCGCGCCGCACGCAGATGTTCTTTAGGATCTCGCCGACCGCGTAGCCGCGCGTCACCACCTTGCCGGGTTTGCCAAACAGGCTAGGGCAGAAGGCGGTCATGCCGGTCGCCGCCAAGTCGCGGGCGAAGTCCAGGACCCCCGGATGCAGGCCGGGAACCTCGTGGATGACGATCACCGCCGGTCCCGAGCCGATGCGGTAGACCTCGCGGCGCCAGCGCCCGTCGTCGAATTCGAAGCGTGTGAATCCCGCCAGCGGATCGTCGGTCATGGTCGCCCCCTCATCCGGCCGCATGGTTGCATGAAAGGCGACCGATGGCCTATCCAACAAGCTCAACCTAGAGAAAGGTCGTCGATGATCTGGTGGACCGGTCGTGGCTTCATGGGCCTGCTGACCCTGATCGGGGTGTTCGGGGTCTTCGGCGCGGTGCTGACGGCGGCGTTTGGAGAGCAGCTCTTCGAGCGCGCGCCCTGGCTATGGGCCGTGGGCGCGGCGATCGCCGCCGTGGTCAATTGGATCGTCGGCAGCAAGCTCAACCGCCGGCCCATCAAACTGCCGCCACCGCGCCTCTGGAAGTTCCGCTTCACATACCGTCCGCCCAATCGGTTGATGTCCCTGCCGCTGGAGGTTTGGTCGGCGCCGATGATGGTGTTGGCGATCTTCCTGCTGGTCCGAGGCCTGCTGCTCTGAGGCCGGGCTAGAACGCCATCGCGCGTTCCCAAACCGGCCTGCGGTCATGGGGCCGGGGGCGTTCACCGATGTCGTCCGGCGCGATCAGCAGGCGGATCTCGATCTCGGCCGCGCCATCGCGGGGCGCTGGGCAGCGGCGCACCCAGGCGGCGGCGTCCTCGCGGGAGTCGACGTCGAACACCCAGAAGCCGGCCACGGTCCGGCCGTCGGTCGGGGCCTCGGCCCTCATCCGCGCGCCCCGCGCCGAGAGCTTGGCCCGGTCGGCCACCCCGGCGCGCGATAGTTCGACATCATAGGCCCGCACGGCCTCGGTCGGCTCCGGACCGCCGTCCGCCTCGACCTTCAACAGCACCATGAACCGCATCGCGCGTCTCCTGTCGGCCACGTTCCGTTCGAAGGCGGCTACATCTCTAGGACGCGCGAGACCCTTCCGTTGCGACACGGCGGCTCAAAAATAATGACGGGAAATTTCAGGGTCCCGGATTTCAGTTCGTCGTGTCGGGATGCTGGGGGCTGTCGGTCCAGTCCGACAGCGGGTCGGGCGCGCGGCCTTTCGGCAATCGCCACTCGCCGCGATACGAGAAGTCCAGCGTGCCGCAGAGGCGGGCCTTTCCTCCGCTTTTGGGGCCCTCGCCCTTGGGGTCTTGCGCCTTCGGATCGTCGCCGAACGCCTGGATCCGCAGATCGCGGCGAATGGCGATGGTGCTGAACGACAGCCACAGCCGGCTCGAGCCGGGGCAGAAGGCGCGGACATAGATCTTGCCCTGGGCCAGCTTGTTATCGACCTCGTACAGCGAGACCCCGGTGTCGACGCCGTCCATGGCCGCCAGGCCGCCGGGACCGAGGTCCTTCTGGCGGCCGTCCTTCAGCCGCGCCTCAGCCGGCACGCCGGTGGCCATCACCTTGATCGGCTGGCCCGGACCCAGCAGGCCCTGGCTAAACAGGATCGTCACGCCCGCGCCGGTCAGCCGCTTGGCGTCCGGCGAGATCGGGTCGTACGAGAACATCCGCGTCTCGGCCCCGGCGGAGGAGGCCGCCAGCAAAGCCAGGATCGCGCTCCCCCAAGCCGCTGCCCTCATCGTTTCAGATGCAGGTTCGCGGCTTGAGGATCGAAGCCCGACAGCCGCCAGCGGTCGCCTTCGCGCGAGAAGGTCAGCAGGCACGGGCCGTCGCGCTTGGCCGCGCAGACCCGGCCGTCGCCGACCGGGCGCAACGTGCTGGCGATCGCCACCCGGCCCGGGATCGGGCGGTCGGGGCTGTAGCCATAGTAGTTGGCGGCGGCGTGGAAGGTCTCGGGACGGATCAGGGCCTCGCCCGCCACATCGGCCAGCGGTCCCGCCGCCAGAGCGGCCAGGGCCATGACGCCGTTGCTCTGTCCGCCGCGCTGACGCGCCTCGTCCATCAGGCGGGTCTCGATCTGGTATTTCAGCGCCCGGCGGTCGACATGGGCGTCGAAGGTGGCGCGGTCATTGTCGCGGATGGCGACCAGCAGGTCGTGCACGTCGCCGGCGGCGTCCAGGCGGGTCGCCGTCGCGCAGGCGCTCAAGCTGGCGGCGACGGCGGTCAGGGCGAGGAGAGCTTTGATACGCATCGAGAATGGGTAGCGCTGGATTGGGGCGATTTCCAGTCTGGAGAAGCAGCGCCGGTCAAGCTGAGCGGCATCGACGCCGCCCATGCCCGCCATCGACCCGTAGCGGACACGACCAAAATCCCTCTCTCTGAGAGAGAGGGAGGGGCCCACGCCGCAGGCGTGGGAGGGTGAGTGGTTATAATCTTTCCGAGCAAGGCGCCGACCAAGACGGCGTTGGCCTTGTCTCCATAGAGGCGGGTGAATTCACCTCTTACACGCTCGCCGAAACGCTGGGATTTTTCTGGCAAGCGGTGAAACCACTCACCCTCCCACCGCTTCGCGGCGGGCCCCTCCCTCTCTCTATGAGAGAGGGATTCCGGATGTCCCTTTTCCACCCAAAGCCGACGGTCGCCGGGATCGCTTTAGGTCGACGTCCAAACAAACGAAGGGCGCGGACCTTGCGATCCGCGCCCTCGATCTTTCGATCTCGCGATCAGCTCTAGTCGAGCTGGCGCTTGATCTCCTCGACGGTGAAGCACTCGATCACGTCGCCGACCTTGATGTCCTGGAAGCCCGCGAACATCATGCCGCACTCCTGACCGACGGGGACTTCGTTGACCTCGTCCTTGAAGCGCTTGAGCGTCTGCAGGGTGCCCAGTTCCAGGACCACGATGTCCTGACGGACGATCCGGACCTTGGCGCCCTTGCGGACCACGCCCTCGGTGACCTTACAGCCGGCGACCCGGCCGATCTTCGAGATGTCGAAGGCCTGCAGCACCTCGGCGTTGCCGAGGAAGGTTTCGCGCTGGATCGGGGCCAGCATGCCCGAGAGCACGCCTTTGATGTCGTCCAGCAGGTCGTAGATGATCGCGTAGTAGCGGATCTCGACCCCCTCGCGCTCAGCGAGCGCCCGAGCTTGAGCAGAAGCCCGGACGTTGAAGCCGATGACCGGCGCGCCGGCGCCTTTGGCCAGCATGACGTCGCTTTCGCTGATCGCGCCGGCGCCCGACAGGATGATCCGCGCGCGGACCTCGTCGGTCGACATCTTGTCCAGCGAACCCAGGATCGCTTCGGCCGAACCCTGCACGTCGGACTTGATGACCAGCGGCAGTTCTTTCAGCTTCTTGTCCTGAAGCTTGGCCATCATCTCGGCCATCGAAGCGCCGGCGCCCACCGGGGCCATCGACTTCTCGCGCTTCTGGCGGATGCGGTACTGGGTCAGCTCGCGGGCGCGGGCCTCGTTCTCGACCACGGCGAAGGCTTCGCCCGGCGAGGGCACGCCGTCCAGGCCGAGGATCTCGACCGGAGTGGCCGGACCGGCTTCGGTCAGCTGCTCGTTGCGCTCGTTCAGCAGGGCGCGAACCCGGCCGAACTGGCTGCCCGCCACGACGATGTCGCCGCGCTTCAGCGTGCCGCGATTGACCAGCACGGTCGAGACCGCGCCACGGCCCTTGTCCAGCTTGGCCTCGATCACCACGCCGTCGGCGGTGCGGTCGGGGTTGGCCTTCAGGTCCAGCACTTCGGCCTGCAGCAGGATGCCTTCCAGCAGCTCGTCCAAGCCGGTGCGGGCCTTGGCTGAGACCTCGATCAGCTGGGTGTCGCCACCCAGGCTTTCGACGACGATCTCGTGCTGCAGCAGCTCGTTGACCACGCGGGTCGAGTCCGAGCCCGGCTTGTCCATCTTGTTGACCGCGACGATGATCGGCACGTCGGCGGCCTTGGCGTGTTTGATCGCCTCGATCGTCTGGGGCATCACGCCGTCATCGCCAGCCACCACCAGCACCACGATGTCGGTGATGTTGGCGCCGCGGGCGCGCATCGACGAGAACGCGGCGTGGCCGGGCGTGTCGAGGAACGTCACGCGCTGGCCGTCCTTCAGGCGAACCTGATAGGCGCCGATGTGCTGGGTGATGCCGCCGTGTTCGCCAGCGGCCACGTCGGTGGCGCGCAGGGCGTCGAGCAGGCTGGTCTTGCCGTGGTCGACGTGGCCCATGATCGTGACGACCGGGGGCCGGGGCTCCAGGTGATCGTCGTGATCGTCGGCGCCGATGAAGCCTTCTTCGACGTCGGCTTCCGACACGCGCTTGACGGTGTGGCCGAATTCGGTGGCCACCAGCTCGGCGGTGTCGTTGTCGATGACGTCGTTGATCTTCAGCATCACGCCCTGACGCATCAGGAACTTGATGATGTCGACGCCGCGCACGGCCATCCGGTTGGACAGCTCCTGCACGGTGATGACGTCGGGAATGACGACTTCACGGCTGACCTTGACGACCTCGGCGGGACCGCCGCGGCGCTTTTCCTTTTCGCGTTCACGGGCCCGGCGAACCGAGGCCAGCGAGCGCATGCGGTCGGCGGAATCTCCGTCACCGGCCACGGCCTGGATCGTCAGGCGACCTTCGCGGCGAACCGGAGCGCCCTTGGCGCGCGAAACGGCTTTGCCGGGGGCGGCGGCCTTGCGGCGATCGTCCTCGTCGTCGGGACGACGGCTGACTTCACCGCCGGGACGCGGCGCCGAACGCATGGCGCGTTGGACTTCCGGGGTCGCCGGAGCGGCGGCCGGAACGCCAGGACGCGGGCCGCGCGGACCACCGGGGCCGCCAGGGCCACGGGGGCCGCCGGGGGCCGGGCGCGGCGCGAGGGCCGAATAGCGCACGGTCTGCTGCGGACGATCGCCTTGCGGGCGGTCACCCTGCGGACGGTCGCCGCGGTAGCCGCCGCGATCCCCCTGCGGACGGTCGCCTTGCGGACGGTCGCCCTCGGGACGCGGACCGCGCGGGCGGTCGCCTTCGGGGCGCGGAGCGCGTTGGCCGAAGTTGGCGCCGGCGTCGGGACGCGGCGAGCGTTGGTTGAACGGGCTCTGCGGGGCCGGACGATAGGTCGTCGTGGTCGGACGATCGTCGCGGCGCTCGCGGCTGGGCTCGTAGGTGCGGGTCTGGCCCGCGCCGGTCTGACCCGCGCCGGCCTGGCGCGACGCGTCGTGACGCTGGGCATCGTGACGGGGCGCATCGTGACGGGGCGCTTCCTGACGCGGGGCCTCGGCGCGCGGCGCGGCCGGAGCTTGCGCCACGGGCTGGGCCGGGGCCGCCGGAGGCGGGGTCACGGGCGCGGCGGGAACCGGAGCTTGAGCCGCCGGGGCCTGGGCGACGGGAGCCTGAGCGACCGGGGCTTGAACCGGAGCCGGAGCCGGAGCCGAAGCGGCGCGTTCGGCCGCGGCCTTGGCGGCGGCGTCACGTTGAGCGGCGTCCTGGGCGGCGCGAGCGCGAGCCTCGGCGGCGGCCTGGTCGGCCGCCTGTCGAGCTTGAGTCTCGCGAGCGGACTCGATGGCGCGCTGACGAGCGCGGAGCTCTTCCTGCGACAGACCGCCGGACGAACCACCACCGCCGGACGACGCATTGCCGCCGCCTTGCGATTGCTGCGGGCGCGAAGGCGGGGCGTCATGACGGCGCTCGGCCGAGGACGGCGCGGCCAGGTTGCCGCTCGCCGGCGCATGCGACCGCGTGCGCTTGGTTTCGACCACCACCGTCTTGGTCCGGCCGTGGCTGAAGCTCTGCTTCACGACCCCGGCGCTCACCGAGCCCTGGCGGGGCTTCAGCGTGATCGGGGCTCGTCCGCCGGGTCGGCCGTTTTCGTTCTCGTCGCTCATGCGCTCGCTTGTACTTCCGCCAGGCGGTACCCGGCTAAAAAAACCGCTTGTTCCATGTGAGAAAGGGGCCTGGACGTACCCCCAACAAGATGGAGGCGCGTTTCCCGACCCTTCACTCACGAGCACGACCCGGACGGCCGTACTCCCTCAAAGATTCTAGAGCTTTTCGATCGCATCGACCGCTCGGTGCGATCGAAAAACTCTAGAGCCTGTCCTTGGCCGGCGAACCGGCCGGGGGCGAACAGGCTCGCCCCCTATTCCTCCGGAAGCCCGACGGACTTCTGGTGGTCCTCGCGTCCGTTCGCCGACCATTCGGGCGGCAAAAGCGGGCGGAAGCCTGACAAACGCTCGACGTCTAAGGTCCAGCGATCGACACCGCGCCCGGCGAGGAGCGCCGTGTGTATCACATTCTCCCCGCCCAAGGCCAAACCCAATTCGTCCGAACTGAACGCGCCCAGAAAACGGGGCGGCGTCGAGGCCTTGCGGGCGGCGGATAAAATCTTTCGGCGACCATCTTCGGCGCTGTCGGACGCCTCGATCAGCCAGGCCACCTTGCCCGTTCCCAGGGCGGCGACCACTTTCTCGTATCCCGAGATAATGCTCCCGGCCTTCCGCGCAAGGCCCAGGCCGTCCAGAACCCGACGGGCCAGAAGCGCCTCGACCTGATCGGCCAGATCCGCCGGCGCGGTCAGCTTGGTCTTGGCCGCGCGCGAGAACAGGCCCTTCTTGGCGGCGGCCGCGATCGAGTCCCGGTCGGCGCCGACCCAGATCCCTCGGCCCGGCAGCTTGCGGGCGACGTCGGGGACCACGACCCCGTCCGGTCCCGCCACGAAACGAACCAGGCGCGCTTCGTCCGTCGCCTCGCCCAGGACGATGTCCTTGCGCAGGCGATTGGCTTCGGCGTGGGTCTTGGGCGCGGCGGTTTCGGTCATCGATGCCCTAATGGGATCCTTCTAGGTCAGGCCTTGTCGAACGAACGGCCCCGCGGATCGCTCCGCGAGGCCGTCACGCATCGATCGAAGGCCCTTAGGCTTCTTCTTCCGGAGCGGCGTCTTCGGCGACGGCCTCTTCGGCGGCGATCTCTTCGCCGGCGGCTTCGTCGGCGACAGCTTCGCCTTCGACTTCGCCTTCGACGTCACCTTCGTATTCGGCTTCCGGCTCGTATTCCGGCTCCGGCGGCGCCTCGACCCAGCCCATGACGATCCGGGCGCGCATGATCAGCGCCTCGGCGTCTTCCGGCGACAGGTTGAAGCTTTCCAGGATGCCCGGTTCGCGCACGCGCTCGCCGTTCTTGGTCTCGAACCAGCCGCGCATGTCGTCGGGCACCAGACCCGCGAGATCCTCGACGGTCTTCACGTCGCCTTCGCCCAGGGCCACGGCCATGGTCAGGGTCACGCCCTCGATGGCCAGGACCTCGTCCTGCACGCCCAGCTCCACGCGCTTGGCGTCCAGGGCGGCGGCTTCCTTGTCGAGGAATTCGCGGGCGCGAGCCTGCAGCTCCTCGGCGGTCTCGTCGTCGAAGCCCTCGATCGAGGCGATCTCGTGCGGCTCGACATAGGCGACGTCCTCCACCGCGGCGAAGCCTTCGGTGACCAGCAGCTGGGCGATGACCTCGTCGACGTCCAGGGCTTCCTGGAACAGGGCCGTGGTCTCGGTGAACTGCTTCTGGCGGCGCTCGCTCTCCTGGCTCTCGGTCATGATGTCGATCTGCCAGCCGGTCAGCTGCGAGGCGAGGCGGACGTTCTGGCCGCGACGGCCGATGGCCAGCGACAGCTGCTCGTCCGGCACCACGACTTCGACGCGCTCGTCTTCCTCGTCCATGACGACCTTGGAGACTTCGGCGGGGGCCAGGGCGTTGACGATGAAGGTGGCTTCGTCTTCCGACCACTGGATGATGTCGATCTTCTCGCCCTGCAGCTCGGCCACGACCGCCTGCACGCGCGAACCGCGCATGCCGACGCAAGCGCCGACCGGGTCGATCGAGCTGTCGTTCGAGATGACGGCCATCTTGGCGCGCGAACCCGGGTCGCGGGCCACGGCGCGGATCTCGATGACGCCGTCGTAGACTTCCGGCACTTCCTGGGCGAACAGCTTGGCCATGAAGCCGCCGTGCGCGCGGCTCAGCATGATCTGCGGGCCCTTGGTCTCGCGACGGACGTCGTAGATATAGCCGCGGATGCGGTCGCCGACGTTGAAGTTCTCACGCGGGATCGACTGGTCGCGGCGCATGATGCCTTCGCCACGGCCCAGGTCGACGATGACGTTGCCGTATTCGACGCGCTTGACGCTGCCGTTGACGATCTCGCCGACGCGATCCTTGTACTCGTCGTACTGACGCTCGCGCTCGGCCTCGCGAACCTTATGCATGACGACCTGGCGGGCCATCTGGGTCTGGACGCGGCCGATCTCGAACGGCGGCAGGGATTCTTCGTAGACCTTGCCGATCTCGGCGTCGCGCCAAGTGCGCTTGGCGATCGACAGCTGCATCTTGCCGATCTCGCCTTCCAGCTCGGTGTCGTCGGCCACGACCTCGATCACGCGCTTCTGCGTCATTTCGCCCGTACGCGGGTCGATCTTGACGCGGATGTCGTGCTCGGCGCCGTAGCGGGCGCGGGCGGCCTTCTGGAGGGCGTCCTCGATGGCCTCGATGACGACTTCCTTCTCGATGCTCTTTTCACGCGCGACCGCGTCGGCGATCTGCAGGAGTTCGAGCCGGTTGGCTGAGATGCCGATGGCCATGGTCAGTCCTCTTCACTTTCGGACAGGTCGTCGTTGTCGGATTGGATGCGAGCGGCGCGCTGTTCGGCGCCCCGCTTCATCAGGGTGTCGGTCATGACGAGCTTGGCGTCGATGATCCAGGCGAAGGGGAAGTAGACGGTGACGTCGTCCTCGCCCTCGATGTTCAGGCCCACCTGGTCGTCCTCGATCCCGGCCAGCTCGCCCTTGAAGCGCTTGCGGCCCTCGGCCACGCGGTCGAGCTCGATGCGGGCGTCCAAGCCGGCATAGTCGTCGAAGTCCTTCAGGCGGGTCAGCGGCCGGTCGATGCCGGGGCTGGAGACCTCGAGCGTATATTCGCCGGTGATCGGATCGGCGGCGTCCAGGATCTCGGAGACGGCGCGTGACAGGCGGGCGCAGTCCTCGACATTCATGTCGCCGCCGCTGCCGTCTTCCTGCAGCGGGCGTTCGGCCATGATCTGCAGGCGACGCTGCTCGGCGCCGCCCATCAGGCGCAGGCGGACGATTTCGTAGCCGACGGTCTCGGCCACGGGATCGAGCATCTCGATCAGATCACGGTCTTCTTGCGTCTTGCCGCGCAAAGTATTTTCTCAACTCGATCACGGTCGCCGGCGAACCCGCCAAGCGACCAAAGAAAAAGCGGCAGCCTTTCGGGCCGCCGCTCGAAAGCGCCATCTAGCGCTAACGGACGATGTGGAGCGCTTTATAGGCGAATTGGAAAACCTTGTCGACTCCATCGACGCTCGCCCCTTCCGCGCCGCAGCAATTTTAGCCTATAAGCCCGTCCGCGCAGGCCGCCTCCCCGCGGACCTCATAAGACGAAGAGTCACAATGGACCTCTCCAAGATTCCGACCGGGGTGAACCCGCCTTACGATCTGAACGCCATCATCGAGATCCCGCAGGGCGGCGAGCCGGTGAAGTACGAGATCGACAAGGAAAGCGGCGCCCTGATGGTCGATCGCTTCCTGCATACCGCGATGTTCTACCCGGCCAACTACGGCTTCATCCCGCACACTCTGGCCGACGACGGCGACCCCGCCGACATCATGGTCGTGGGCCCGACCCCGGTGGTGCCCGGCGCGATCATCCGCTGCCGCCCGATCGGCACCCTGATGATGGTCGACGAGGCCGGTTCGGACGAAAAGATCCTGGCGGTGCCGGTCGACAAGCTGCATCCGTTCTACACGGGCGTGACCAGCTGGCGTGACCTGCCCACCATCCTGACCGAGCAGATCGCCCACTTCTTCCAGCACTACAAGGATCTGGAAAAGGGCAAGTCGACCAAGATCAGCGGCTGGGCCGATCCGGACGAGACCGCCGACATCATTCGCACGGCGATCAAGCGCTACAACGAGACCTACTAAGGCTCTTTTCTTGGTCAGCCTTTTTATCCAATCTGATCGCGCCGATCAGATTGGAAAGGCTTCCGATGGCCAGGATCGATCTCACCTTGCGGATCATCCTGGCCGACCCGCCGCCCGGTGTGGTCTTTTCCAAGCAGGACGCCAAGAGCCGGCCGGTCGATCCGGTCCGCGCCGAAAGTGGCGACCTTTCTTTCGATATTCCGATCACTCTGACACCCAAGCCGGACGGCCTTCGCCCCGGCGGCGGCTTCGTGCGCAACGACGATCGCGGGCGGTTCGTCTATATCGCCTCGGGCCGACAGGCTGGCGATTGCCAGACGGAATGGTCGCGGCGGATCAAGGTCTATCTGCACGACCTGCCGGCCGCCGAGGCGGGCGCCGTGCTGGAAGCGACAATCGCGGGGCGCGCGGCCGACGGCGGCCCCGCCTGCGCCACCGTGCCGCTGCTGTCCGGCTGGCGACCCGTCAAACCCTGAAGCTCAGATCCGGACGAAATCCAAGAACACCGGGGCGCAGTCGCCCAGCTTCTTTTCCTCGTAGCGGGTGGTGACGTGGTCGGCCGGGATCGCGTTGCGGTCGGCGTCGGCCTGGGCGAAGCGGAAGTTCGGATCGGCCAGCACCCGCTCGGCGGTCCATTCGCCGTAGTCGGCCCAGTCGGTGGCGAACCGCAGCGCCGCGCCCGGCTTCATCACCCGCGCCAGCTTGGCGACGAATTCCGGCTGGATCAGGCGGCGCTTGTTGTGGCGCGCCTTGTGCCAGGGATCGGGGAACATGATGAAGACCCGGTCCAGGCAGGCGTCGGGCAGCCAGTCGACGACGTCGCGGGCGTCGCCCTCGTGGACGCGGACGTTCTTCAGCGCCTGCTCTTTGACATGGCGGACGGCGCTGGCTACGCCGTTCACGAACGGCTCGGCGCCGATGACCAGGGCCTCGGGATGACGTCCGGCCTGGGTGGCCATGTGCTCGCCGCCGCCGAAACCGATCTCCAGCCACACGGCCTTGGCGTCCGGCATCAGGTCCAGTGGCTGGAATGGGCCGTTCGGGACGCTGATCTCGGGCAGCAGGGTGTCGAGCAGGGCCTGCTGGCGCGGCTTCACCGGGCGCGACTTGATGCGGCCGAACGAGCGCAGCGGTCCGTGGGGAATGGGAGCGGAGGTCATGGGGCGGCGTCTTAGTCGGTTGGGCGTGAAATGAAAACGGGCTCCGACCCGGTTGGATCGGAGCCCGCTTCGTAAGTTCGGAGGGTGAGGCTTACGCCAGGCCCTTCAGCTCGCTGACCAGGTCGGTCTTCTCCCACGAGAAGCCGCCCTCGTTGTCCGGCGTGCGGCCGAAGTGGCCGTAGGCGGCGGTGCGGGCGTAGACCGGGCGGTTCAGCTGCAGATGCTCGCGGATCGAGCGCGGCGTGGCCCCGCCGATCAGCTGCGGCAGCAGCTTTTCCAGCACGGCCGGATCGACCTTGCCCGTGCCGTGCAGGTCGACGTGGAACGAGACCGGCTGGGCCACGCCGATGGCGTAGGCGATCTGGATGGTGCAGCGGTCAGCCAGGCCCGCGGCGACGACGTTCTTGGCCAGGTAGCGGCAGGCATAGGCGGCCGAGCGGTCGACCTTGGTCGGATCCTTGCCCGAGAACGCGCCGCCGCCGTGCGGCGCGGCGCCGCCATAGGTGTCGACGATGATCTTGCGACCGGTGACGCCGGCGTCGCCGTCGGGGCCGCCGATCTCGAAGCGGCCGGTCGGATTGACCAGCCACTGGGTCTTCTTGGTGATCAGGCCGTCCGGGAACACCGGCAGGATGTGCGGCTTGATCAGGTCCAGCACGCGCTTGGAGGTCGCGGCCTTGCCGTCGATCTTCTTCTTGTGCTGGTGCGACACCACGATCGAGACGACGCGGACCGGGCGGCCGCTGCCGTCGTATTCCAGGGTCACCTGGCTCTTGGCGTCGGGCTCCAGCTCGGAGAGCTCGCCGCTATGACGCAGCTYGGCCAGGCGCTTCAGGATGTTGTGGCTGTACTGCAGGGTGGCCGGCATCAGCTCCGGGGTCTCGGTGCTGGCGTAGCCGAACATGATGCCCTGGTCGCCGGCGCCCTCGTCCTTCTTCTCGGTCGCGTCCACGCCCTGGGCGATGTGCGCCGACTGGCCGTGCAGATAGTTGGCGAACTTCGCCTTCTGCCAGTGGAAGCCCTTCTGCTCGTAGCCGATGTCCTTGATCGCCGCGCGAACCTTGGGCTCGAGCGAGGCGAGGATGTCCTTGGTCAGCTGCTTGTTGGCTTTCTTGTCGCCATCCGGCTTGCCGGCGCGAACCTCACCGGCCAGCACGACGCGGTTGGTGGTCACCAGGGTTTCGCAAGCCACGCGGGCTTCGGGATCCACCGCCAGGAAGGCGTCGACGACGGTGTCGCTGATGCGGTCGGCGACCTTGTCGGGATGGCCCTCGGAGACGCTCTCGCTGGTGAAGATGTAGGACGAACGGTTCAAGAGACAGCTCCGGCCTTGGAAATACGCGCGCGGGCATGCGCCCGCTTCGGCGTCCAGTTAGACCGGAACCATATAAAGATATGTTTATGCGAGCAAGGCGAGGTTAGCTATCAACCGCTTCAGCCGGCCTCGGCGGTCGCGACCTCTTCCTCGGCCATCGAGCGAACCAGCTCCAGGATCCGGCGACGGACCTTGGGGCGGGTGATCCTCGGGAACAGCCCCGCCAGCTCCAGGCCTTCCGACGTCATCAGGAAGTCGTGCACGAACGGCTCGCCGCCCTCGGCCATGCCGTCACCGGTGGTGTCGGCCAGGCCCTCGAAGAAATAGCCGACCGACGACTGCAGGCTCTTGGCGATCTCATAGAGCTTGCTGGCGCTGACCCGGTTGGCCCCGCGCTCATACTTCTGGATCTGCTGAAAGGTCAGGCCCAGGTCCTCGGCGAGCCGCTCCTGACTGACGCCCAGGATCTTGCGGCGCATACGGATGCGGGCGCCAACATGCAAGTCGACGGGATTGGGGTGGCGTTCGGTGTCCGACAGCTCGCTCATGCCCACGCTTGATAGCTGAAATTGCGGTTTTAATTCAGCCTAAGTCTTTCAAGCACGCAATAGAGGATTAGGTTTTACCTGCCCGCGGGCGAGCTGACGCAACCGCAGATATCAGTAGAAGCGCCAGAAACGCCAAGTCACCGAAGTTGTCGAAAGGTGTAACCTCACCCTTACCCGGTATAGCCGCGTCGATGACTCCAGTTTGTCCTAGATCCAGCCGGGCTCCGGGGATGATTCGACCACGCGCATCAATGACAGCGCTGACACCGGTCGGGGTGGCGCGCAGGATCGGCTTGGCGCTTTCGATGGCGCGATAGCTGGCCAGGTTCAGATGCTGCAGCGGTCCCGAGGTGACGCCGAACCAGGCGTCGTTCGAGACGTTGATCAGAACCCGGACGTCCTTGTCCCGCCGCGCCAGGCCCGGGAACAGGCTTTCGTAGCAGATCAACGGCTGGACCAGCAGGTCGGGCGAAACCCGCAGCGGCGCCGGCCGCGGGCCGGTGGCGAAACCGTCTCCCAGATGGGCCAGGCTCTTGAACCCGATCTTGGTCAGGAATGCCTCGGCCGGCAGGTATTCGCCGAACGGCACCAGCCGGTGCTTGTCATAGACTCCGACGACCTGGAGGTCGGTCGCCGTGCGGCGCAGGGCGATCAGGCTGTTGTAGTAGGTCGGCTTGTCGACCGGCCCTTCGTAGCGATAGCCGCCAATCAGCAGGGTCTGGCCGGGCTGCAGGCTGTCGAGGATCGCCTGTCGGACCCAGGTCCCCGGCGCGAGATAATCGTCGATCGCCGCCGGCAGGGCGCCCTCCGGCCAGATCACCAGGTCGGCGGGCTTGCCCGCATAGGGCTTGGCGGTCAGCGAGACATAGGCCTGGACGATCTGAGCGAAGCGCGCGGCGTCCCACTTGGCGTCCTGCTGGATGTCGGCCTGCACGATGCGCACCGAGGTCGGCGGCCCGTTGGCCAGCGGCCGCGACTGGACCACCGCGCCATAGCCGTAGAGGGCGACGAGACCGGCGACGGCCGCGCCGAGCGCTATCCGCCCGCCCCTGCCCTCGCGCCATACGGCCGGCGCGGCGGCGATCGCCAGGGTGATCCAGGTCAGACCGTAGGCGCCGACCAGGGCGGCCGCCTGCGAGGGCCATGACCCAGCCCGCCAGGTCTCGCCTGGCAGGTTCCAGGGAAAGCCGGTCAGGACGTGGCCGCGCGCCCACTCCAGCGCCGCGAAAGCGCCGGCGAAGGCCAGCACCCGCCAGGCGCTCGCGGGGCGAACGAGGCGATAGAGCAGACCCGCCAGCCCCCAGAACAGCGCCAGGCCCGCCGCCATGGCGGCGACGGCGAACGGGGCCATCCAGCCCTGGTTGGCGGCGTCGACCAGGAAGGCCTCGCCGATCCACCAGGTGCCGAGCCCGAAATAGGCCAGGCCCGCCAGCCAGCCGCGCCAGAAGGCCGAGCGCAGCGGCTTGGCGTCGTTCGCCCCGTCCAGCAGATGCAGCAGCAGGGCGTAGCCCAGCAGGCCCGGCAGCAGGCCGAACGGCGGATGGGCCAGGGCGGCGGCAAGACCGGCGACCAGCGCCAGGACCGGACCGCTCCAGGGCCGTTCGCGGAAACGGATCCAAGCGCTCACGAGGCGTCGATACCCTCAGGGACGCCCTCTGGCGCGGACTGGTGCGTTTGCGGCCGCGAAGGACCACCGCGCACCCGCACCCGGCGCACCCGTCGCGGATCGGCCTCGACCACCTCGAACTCGTAGCCGTCGGGATGGGCGATCAACTCGCCTCGTTGCGGCACACGGCCGGCCAAGGCCACGACGAGCCCCGCGACGGTGTCGATGTCCTCTTCCATGTCCGAAGGCGCCAGCTCGCGGCCGAGGACGGCCTCCAGCTCTTCCAGCGGCGCGCGGGCGTCGGCGTCGAATATGCCGCCGGGACGAGCCACGATCGAGGCCGAGGCCGCGTCGTCGTGCTCGTCGTCGATCTCGCCGACCACCGCCTCGATCAGGTCCTCCATCGAGACCAGGCCGTCGGTGCCGCCGAACTCGTCGATGACCAGCGCCATGTGGATCCGGCTGGTGCGCATGCGCAGCAGCAGGTCGGCGGCCTTCATCGAGGCGGGCACGTACAGCGCGTCGCGACGCAGCTTGTGCAGGACGAGATCGTCGGCGGCGGGCCGCTTGGCGTCGTCCGACAGCAGGCGGAAGATGTCCTTGATGTGGATGACCCCGACGGGATCGTCGAGCGTCTCGCGATAGATCGGCATCCGCGAGTGCTCGGCCTCGGCGAACTGGGCGATCACCGCGTCGAAGGGGGAAGAAAGCTCGACGGCCACGATGTCGGCGCGCGGGGTCATCACGTCGGCGACCCGCAGGGTCTGAAAGGCCTCGGCCTGATCGACGATATCGACGGCGCCGCTGGGAGCCGGCGGTTCGGGCGGACGCGTGGGCTGGCCGCCACCGGCCGTCAGCCGCTTGCGCATATGGCGAAGGAACGCCCGCACGCCCCGGCTCCGACGAGCTGGAACGGCGGGCTGTTGACTAGGCTCGTCGCTGGGCATGGCCCTGTTCAGCGCCTCTCTTCGTCGCTGGCATAGGGATCTGGAATATCCAGCCCCGCCAAGATCTCGCGTTCGAGCGCTTCCATGGCTTCCGCCTCGTCGTCGCCCTCGTGGTCGTATCCTAGGAGATGAAGCACGCCGTGCGCCACCAGATGTTGCAGGTGGTGGTCCAGAGACTTGCCCTGCTCAGCCGCCTCGCGGGCGCAGACACCGTAGGCCAGGGCGATGTCGCCGATCTGGCCCTCGGGATTGGGGGGCGAGGGAAAGGACAGGACGTTGGTCGCGTAGTCCTTCTGGCGGAAGTCGCGGTTCAGCGCCTGGACGCTGTCGTCGTCGGTCAGCAGGATGACGATCCCCTGGCCTTCGACGTCCTCGTGCGCGTCCAGCACGGCCTGAGCCGCGCGCCAGACCAGGGCCTCGGCGTCCGGCGCGGCCGTAGACCAGGCCTCGTCCTCGATCTCGATGTCGACGGTTATGGTCATCGGCCTATCGCGGGGTGCTTTGCGCGGCGTCAGCGTCGTAGGCCTTGACGATGCGCTCGACCAGCGGGTGGCGCACGACGTCGGCCGAGGTGAAGCGCGAAACCGCGACCCCTTCGACGCCTTCCAGGATCGAGACGGCGTGGGCCAGGCCCGAGTCGCGCGGATTGAGCAAATCAACCTGGGTCGGATCGCCCGTCACCACCATCCGCGCGCCTTCGCCCAGGCGGGTCAGGACCATCTTCATCTGCAGGCGCGAGCAGTTCTGCGCCTCGTCGACGATGACGAAGGCGTGGCTGAGCGTGCGGCCGCGCATGAAGGCGATCGGGGCGACCTCGATCTCCAGCTTCTCACGGCGGCGGCGCAGCTGGTCGGCGCCCATGATGTCGGTCAGGGCCTCCCAGACCGGGGCCATGTAGGGGTCGACCTTCTCGTTCAGGTCGCCCGGCAGGAAGCCCAGCTTCTCGCCCGCCTCGACGGCGGGTCGGGTGACGATCAGGCGATCGACCTCGCCGCGCAGCAGCATGCCGGCCCCATGGGCCACGGCCAGGAAGGTCTTGCCGGTGCCGGCGGGACCCAGACCGAAGCTCAGCGGATGGGTGGCCATGGCCTCCATGTAGCGGGCCTGGCCCTTGGTCTTGGGCGAGACATTGCCCTTGCGGACGGCGCGGGGCGAGGCCTGCCCCCCGGTCTCGTGGGCCGAGCCGATGGCGATGCGGGCGTCGGCCTCGACGACTTCCTCGCCAGCGTCGGCGCGGTCGGCCAAGGACTGGATCACGCGCTTGGCGCCGGTGCGCCCGCGGGCGTCGCCGGTGATGGTGACGCCGCCGCCCGGCGTCTCGATCAGCACCTTGAAGGCGTCCTCGATCAGGGCGGCGTGACGGCCGCTGGGACCGGAAACGGCGTGGACCGCGTCGTCGGACAGCGGCAGGAACTCAGGGGTGCGGCTCAAGCGGTCTCCAAGACAGGGCTAACTTCCAGAACACCGCCCAGGCTCATCTTGGCGGCGCTCTCGATACGGACGGGGACGATGGTCCCGATCAGGCTTTCGGGACCTTCACAGTGGACGGCCTGCAGATATGGGCTGCGACCCACGACCTGGCCAGGGTGGCGGCCGGCCTTCTCGAACAGCACCGGCAGCACCTTGCCGACCTGGCTGGCGTTGAAGGCGCGCTGCTGCTCGTCCAGCAGCTGGTTCAGGCGCTCCAGGCGCTCGGCCTTGACCGCTTCATCGACCTGGCCGGGCATGGCCGAGGCCGGCGTGCCGGGGCGGCGCGAATATTTGAACGAGAAGGCGCTGGCGAAGCCGACCTCGCGGACCAGGTCCAGGGTCTTTTCGAAGTCACCGTCGCGCTCGCCGGGGAAACCGACGATGAAGTCGCCGCTCATGGCGATGTCCGGACGCGCCGCGCGGATCTTCTCGATCAGCTTCACATAGCTTTCGGCCGTGTGGTCGCGGTTCATGGCTTTGAGGATCTTGTCGCTACCCGCCTGCACCGGCAGGTGCAGATAGGGCATCAGCTCCGGCAGCTCGCCGTGGGCCTCGATCAAATCGTCGCCCATGTCGCGCGGGTGGCTGGTCGTGTAGCGGATGCGGTCCAGGCCATCGATGGTCGCCAGCCGACGAACCAGCTTCGCCAAAGTAGAACCGTCGCCGTCGTAGGCGTTGACGTTCTGGCCTAGCAGGGTGACTTCGCGCACGCCCTGATCGGCGAGGCGCTTGGCCTCGTCGACGATGTCGTTGACGGGCCGCGACCACTCGCCGCCGCGCGTATAGGGCACCACGCAGAAGGTGCAGAACTTGTCGCAGCCCTCCTGCACGGTCAGGAACGCGGTGACTCCCGTCACGTGGCGCTCGGCCGGCAAGGCGTCGAACTTCTCTTCCGGCGCGAAATCGGCGGCCAGGCGCTCACCGGTCGCCCGGTGGGCGCGGGCGATCAGCTCGGGCAGCTGGTGATAGGCCTGCGGCCCGACCACCAGATCCACCGCCTTCTGGCGATGCATGATTTCCTTGCCCTCGGCCTGGGCGACGCAGCCGGCCACGGCGATGGTCATCCGACCGCCCGCCTCGGCCTTCCGGTCCTTCATCTGCTTGATGTAGCCGAGTTCGGAATAGACCTTCTCGGTCGCCTTCTCGCGGATGTGGCAGGTGTTCAGCACCACCAGGTCCGCGCCCTCGGGATCATCGACCACGCCATAGCCCAGCGGGCGCAGGACATCGGCCATGCGCTCGCTGTCATAGACGTTCATCTGACAGCCGTAGGTCTTGATAAAGAGGCGCTTTTGCGGGGTCTCGCTCATCCGGCGAGGTTATGGGGTCGCCGCCCCCGCTGTGCAAGGGTGACAAGGCCACACTTGCCCCCTCCGCGCTTCGCGCTCCTCCCCGGAGGGGGAAGAGGATCACCTTCCGCCCCCGCCCGGGGGCGGACGACCGCGAAGCGGTCAGGTGGGGGCAAGTAGCCCTAATCCTCCAGCGGCACGCCGTAGAGCTCGAGCCGGTGGTCCACCAGCTTGTAGCCCAGCTTGCGGGCGATGGCGTTCTGCAGGGCCTCGATCTCCTCGTCCACGAACTCGACGACCTTGCCCGACTTCATGTCGATCAGGTGATCGTGATGGTGGGTCGGGGTCTCTTCGTAGCGCGAGCGGCCGTCGCGGAAGTCGTGGCGCTCGATGATGCCGCTTTCCTCGAACAGCCGGACGGTGCGGTAGACCGTGGCGATCGAGATGTGCGGGTCGATGGCGTGGGCGCGACGGTGCAGCTCTTCCACGTCCGGATGATCTTCGGCCGACGACAGCACGCGCGCAATCACGCGGCGCTGGTCCGTCATGCGCATGCCTTTTTCGATACAGGCCTTTTCGAGTCGATCCACGGCGGACCCTCCGTCTGAGTCGCGGGCAAGATAGGCGGTCGGCCCCTAGGTGTTAAGCGCCCGCCGCATGACAAGCGCGTCCTTGGCGCCATCTGGGTGGGGATAATAGCCCTTGCGTAGCCCGACCTTGGCGAAACCGGTCGATTGGTAGAGGGCGATGGCCGCCAGATTGTCGGCGGCGACCTCCAGGAACATCGCCTCGGACTCGGTCTCGGCGGCGATTCCGGCGGCGATCTCGACCAGGGCCGCGCCCCAGCCGCGCCGGCGGGCGACCGGATCGACGGCGACGGTCAGGATCTCGGCCTCGCCAGCGATCGAGCGGCACAGGATGAAACCCTTGGCCTCGGGGGGCTCGCCCGCCTCGCCCAGGATCGCGAAGGCGCCGGGCGATTTCAGCAGTTCGTCGAACTCCAGCGCCGTCCAGGGGCGATCGAAGGCCTTGTCGTGGATATCGGCGAGATCGAACGCGGCCTCGGGCCCAACGGGACGCAGGTTCATGCCGCCGGCAACGTCGCATAGGGCGCGCGCAGATACAGCGGCCGGGGCGAATGGCTCGGCGCGGGCTTGGCCGCGGCCAGGCGAGCGACCGCGACAGGATCGGCCGAAACCGGGGTCAGCACCGTCGCACCGGGCAGGGCCTCGGCCAGCAGCGGCGCGCCCGAACCGATCAGGGTCGCCGGTCCGCCGGAATAGAGCTCGGCCAGCCGCGCGGCGGCCTCGCCCAGGCCCAGGGCGTCCGGGGCCATCAGCGAGACGCCGTCGGCGAACACCTGGAGATAGACCTGGCTCATCCGCGCGTCGATGACGGCGGCGGCGAAGCCCTTGGTCCCGAACGCCAGGCTTTCCAACGTGTTGACGCCGACGCAGGGGATCGACAGCGCCGTGGCCAAGCCCTTGGCGAAGGCCAAGCCGACGCGCAGGCCGGTGAACGAACCGGGACCGACCGTGACGCCGATCCGCGAGAGATCCGCGAACGCCACCCCCGCCTCGGCGGCGGTTTCACGCGCCAGGACGCCGATGCGCTCCTGATGGCCGCGGGTCATCGGTTCGCTCCGCGCGGCTAAAACGCGCTCGCCGTCCAGCACGGCGACCGAGCTGGCCCCGAGGCAGGTGTCGATGGACAGGATCATGGATCAGGCGGCGCCGACGACCGCGCCCTCGGCGGGACGCCAGACCAGCTCGTTCAGCTGGCCCTTGGCCTTCAGGGTCGCCTCCGGCGGAAGGCCCTGGCCCGCCCAGCCGGGGACGCCGAACACGTAGGAGACCGTCGGAGCCTCGGGACGAACGCAGATGGTCTGGTTGACCTCGCGGCCCTCGCCGGCCCGGCACTGGTCGACCGTGAAGCCGAGGTCGGCCCACTTGGCCAGCAGCTGCTCGTCCTTGGGGCCCCGCACGTCGCCGGCGGCGGCGCGGACATAGGCGATCTGGCCCTCGTCGCCCTTGCCGATCTCCAGCAGCGGGACATTGCCCTGCTCGACATTGATGATCGGCAGAGCCGGGCCCTGGCCGGCGTGCAGGAAGGCGCTCTCGACCTTGGCCTTGGGGAACAGGGCCTTCAGTGTGGCGAGGTCGAACGCTGTCGAGCCGTTGATCGGGCCGACCCCGTCCCTGCTGATCTTCAGCGGGCCGCCGGCATAGGGCGCGATGGCGACGGTGACGGGAGGCTTGGCTCCGGTCTCGGCGCTCGGCGGCGCGGAAGTCTCGTCCTTCTTGGCCGGCCCGCAGGCGGCCAGCAGCACGAGCGGCAGGGCGAGGAGGGTGTGGCGGAGAGTCATGCCCCTCTTCTAGCCAATGTGCATCCCATGCACAAAATGCTTGTCATCCCGGGCGGCGAAGCCGGCCCGGGATGACACGCTATTTGGAACTCAAGACCTCACAGAATCTTCGCCGCCTCGTCGAACTCGAGGCGCGGCAGGCGCGGGAACAGGTTGTCCTCCGTCCCATGGCCGATCGAGACGATGAAGTTGCTCTTGATGTTCGTGCCCGCGAAGAACTCCGCGTCGACGGCGGCGTTGTCGAAGCCCGACATCGGCCCGACGTCCAGGCCGAGCGCCCGCGCGGCCATGATCAGATAGCCGCCTTGCAGCGAGCTGTTGCGCAGCGCGCCCCATTCCTTGGCCACCGGATCGGGGAACCAGTCCTTGGCGCCCGGCGAATGCGGGAACAGTTTCGGCAGGGTCTGCGGGAAGTCGAGGTCGTAGCCCACGATCACCGTGCACGGCGACTGGCGGATCTTGACGCCGTTCGAGCTCGACGAATGCTTGGCCAGGCGATCCTTGGCCTCGGCCGAGGTCAGGAAATAGAAGCGGGCCGGGGTCGAGTTGGCGGCAGTCGGGCCGAACTTCACCAGCGCGTACAGCTCGTGCAGCACGCTCTCTGGCAGGGGCTCGGGGTTCCAGCCGTTGCGGGTCCGGGCCTCGGTGAACAGTTGAGCGAGCGTCGACGCTTCGAGCTTGGCCATGAGCGGTCCTTATCGGGCTTATTTGCAACTTGTATGGTTACAGTATAGCCGCCCTGCACGAGCGGGCAATATCCGCCTCGTGCTTAGGACTGGATCAGGCCGAAGAAAAGTTCGGATCTAGAGCGTCTGCTCGACCCGCGTCACTTCCGGCACATAGTGCTTGAGCATGTTCTCGACGCCGGCCTTCAGGGTCGCCGACGAGGACGGGCAGCCCGAGCAGGCGCCGCGCATATGTAGCCAGACCACGCCGGTCTGCGGCTCGAACTTCGAGAAGACGATGTCGCCGCCGTCCTGGGCCACGGCCGGGCGGATGCGGGTGTCGAGCAGTTCCTTGATCTCGGCGACGATCTGGCTGGCCTCTTCGTCGTAGACGCCGTCGTCGTCATGGCCCCCGGCGCCGGGCTCGGCGTCCAGCAGCAGCGGGCGGCCACTGGTGAAGTGATCCATGATCGCCGCCAGGATCGGGGCCTTCAGGTGCGGCCACTGGGCGTCCTCGCCCTTGGTGACCGTCAGGAAGTCGGGGCCGAAGAACACCCGCGTCACGTCGCCCAGGTCGAACAGCGCCTTGGCCAGGGGCGAGACCTCGCCCTCCTCGGCCGTGCGAAACTCGCGGGCGCCCTCCACCAGCACTTCGCGGCCGGGCAGGAACTTCAGAACCTCGGGGTTCGGGGTGGTTTCGGTCTGAATGAACATGGGCTTGAAATGGACCTCGCGAGACCACGATGCAAGACCGGCCGAATGCCGCACAAAGAAAGTGACACAGGCGTCATTTTCTGGCGTGATGACCGCAGAACAACGATCCGCGGGAGGATCCCATGAGCGATGGTAGTGTTGACCTGAAAGAGGCCGCGCGCGCCACGGCCTATTCCATCCCTCTCGAGGACTACCACGTCGCCAATCCGGCCCTGTTCCAGGCCGACGCCATGTGGCCCTATTTCGAGCGGCTGCGGAACGAGGACCCGGTCCACTATTCGCAGGGCGATGAGGACACCGGGCCGTACTGGTCGATCACCCGCTACAACGACATCATGACCGTCGACACGACCCACCAGGTCTTTTCGTCCGACGCGCACCTGGGCGGCATCACGATCCGGAACTTCGACGAGGACTTCGTCCTGCCGATGTTCATCGCCATGGACCCGCCCAAGCATGACATCCAGCGCAAGACGGTCAGCCCGATCGTCTCGCCGCAGAACCTGGCCAAGCTGGAAGGGATCATCCGCGAGCGGGCCGGTCAGATCCTCGACGCGCTACCGATCGACGAGCCGTTCGACTGGGTCGACCGGGTCTCGATCGAGCTGACCACCCAGATGCTGGCCACCCTGTTCGACTTCCCCTGGGAGGAGCGCCGCAAGCTGACCCGCTGGTCGGACGTCGCCACCGCCTCGCCCGAGAGCGGCATCGTCGAGAGCGAGGACGCCCGCCGGGCCGAACTGCTGGAGTGCCTGGGCTATTTCACCAATCTCTGGAACGAGCGGGTCAACCAGACCGAGCCCGGCAGCGACCTGATCTCGATGCTGGCCCACGGCGAGGCCACCCGCGACATGCCGCCGATGGAATATCTGGGCAACGTCCTCCTGCTGATCGTCGGCGGCAACGACACGACCCGCAACTCGATCACCGGCGGCCTCTATGCCCTGAGCAAGAACCCGGCCGAGGAAACCAAGCTGCGCGCCGATCACAGCCTGATTCCGAACATGGTCTCGGAAATCATCCGCTGGCAGACCCCGCTGGCCCACATGCGCCGCACGGCGCTGGAGGACTACGAGCTGGCCGGCAAGACCATCAAGAAGGGCGACAAGGTCGTGATGTGGTACGTCTCGGGCAACCGCGACGACACGGTGATCGAGGACGCCGACGCCTTCATCATCGACCGCCCGCAAGCCCGCCGCCACCTGTCGTTCGGCTTCGGCATCCACCGCTGCGTCGGCAACCGCCTGGCCGAAATGCAGCTGAAGATCGTCTGGGAAGAGGTGCTGAGGCGCTTCCCCCGCATCGWGGTGCTGGAAGAGCCCAAGCGGGTCTTCTCGACCTTCGTGAAGGGCTACGAGCGGATGATGGTCAGAATTCCCGAGCGCACCTGATTTCCCTCTCCCCTTGCGGGAGAGGGTGGCCCGCGAAGCGGGTCGGGTGAGGGGTTGAAGACCAGGACCGCCGCGACAGCTTCACCGCCGTCGCGGCGGTTTTCGTTTGTGCGACCCCTCATCCGTCGCCTCCGGCGACACCTTCTCCCGCAAGGGGAGAAGGAAACTAGGCCAACTCCTCGATCTCCGCATCCGTGAGATCCCCCGGCACCACGGTCACCGGCAGCTTGCGGCCCGAGAACCCGACGCCTTCCTTGGCGATGGCCGAGATCAGCGGACCCGGGCCTCGCCCGGCCGTCGAGGTCGCCAGGATCAGGATCTTGATGGTCGGATCGGCCGCCACCACCGCCTTCAAGGCCGTGCGGACGCCGTCGGCGTGCTTGATGATGAACTCGGGCGCCAGGCCGGTGTCGGCGACGACCCGATCGGCCAGGCTCTGCAGCAGGGCCTCGGCTTCCTCGCGCTCCTGGCGCTCGATCTCCTCGCGCACCCCGCTCCAGTGCTCGAATTCCGCGGGGACGATCACCTTCAGCATCGCCACGTGACCACCGGTCGAGCGGGCGCGACGGCAGGCGTATTTGAGCGCCGCCGCGAACTCCGGGCTGTCGTCGGCGACAACCAGGAACTTGCGGCGGCTTTCGGAAGCGGCGTCAGTCATCGGATGAGATGACGCCAACTCAAGACCGGGCTCAAGCCCCCCAGAAGCCGACCAGCTTCTTGACCTCGGCCAGGGTCGGGGCGGCGGCCTCGGAGGCCTTGGCCGCGCCCTTGGCCAGGATCCGGTCCAGCTCGGCCGGATCGGCCAGTAGGCCGCGCATCCTGTCGCCGACCGGGGCCAGCTTCTCAACCGCCAGCTCGGCCAGGGCCGGCTTGAAGGTCCCGAAGCCCTTGCCGGCGTATTCGGCCAACACCTCGGCCTTGGTCCGGCCGGCCAGGGCCGCGAAGATGCCGACCAGGTTGTCGGCCTCGGCGCGGGCGCTCAGCTCGTCCAGGGTCTCGGGCAGCGGCTCCGGATCGGTGCGGGCCTTCTTGACCTTGGTGGCGATGGTGTCGGCGTCGTCGGTCAGGTTGATGCGCGAATAGTCCGACGGGTCGGACTTGCTCATCTTGGCCGCACCGTCGCGCAAGCTCATGACCCGAGCGCCCGGGCCCTGGATCAGCGGGTCGGGCTGCGGGAAGAAGGCCGGGAGGCCCGCCGGGATTCCGAAGTCATGGTTGAACTTGCCGGCGATGTCGCGGGTCAGCTCCAGGTGCTGCTTCTGGTCCTCGCCGACCGGCACGTGGGTGGCCTTGTAGACCAGGATGTCGGCCGCCTGCAGCACCGGATAGGTGTAGAGGCCCACCGAGCTGCGCTCCTTGTGCTTGCCGCTCTTTTCCTTGAACTGGGTCATGCGGTCCAGCCAGCCGAGGCGGGCGACGCATTGGAAGATCCAGGCCAGCTCGGCGTGCTCGCGCACCGCCGATTGCGGGAAGATCGTCGCCTTGTCCGGGTCCAGGCCCGAGGCGATGTAGGCGGCCGCGATCTCGCGGGTCTGCTGGGCCAGGGCCGCCGGCTCCTGCCACACGGTGATGGCGTGGAGGTCGGCCACGAAGATGAAGGTGTCGATCTCGTGCTGCAGGCGGGCGAACTTCACCAGCGCGCCGAGATAGTTGCCCAGGTGCAGGGCGCCGGAGGGCTGGACGCCCGAGAGCACGCGGGCGGGGCCCGCATAAGCGGCTGGAACTTGGTCGGTCATGGCCCGCTGGTTAGCGCCGCCATCCGGCGAGAGCAAGGCTACATCAAGCCTTGCCGCGCCGCAGGGCCGCCTTCAGCTCGGCCGGCTTGACCCCGCCGAACAGGAACAGCAGCGGCGGATACAGCGCCGCGCCGGCCAGGCAGGTCAGGGCCAGGGCGAACTCCTTGGCGCCGATCGTGTGACCGGTCAGGCCGATCCCGCGCAGCGGCGCCTCGATCAGCTCGCGCCAGTGCGAGGCGGCGACCAGCAGCAGGCCCATGCCCAGGCTGGCCAGGGCGATACGGATCAGGCGCGACCAGGTCTGGCCCGAGGGCCCGTAGTGGCCCTTCCGCGACAGGCCCCAGGCCATCTGGCCGACATTGGCCCAAGAGGCCACGGCCGTGGCGGCGGCGATGCCCTTCACCCCCACCAGGTTGAACAGCAGCACGCCCAGGGCGATGTTCACGACCACCGAGACGATGGCGAAGCGCATCGGGCTCTTGGTGTCGCCGCGCGCGAAAAAGGCCCGCGAATAGAGTTGCTGCAGCACGAAGGCCGGGGTGCCGAGGCCGTAGAAGAACAGGGCCGACGCCGTCTGGCTGGCGTCGAAGGCGGTGAACTGGCCGCGGGTGTAGAGACCGTCCGACAGGAAGCCCGGCATGGCGATCAGGGCCGCGGCGGCCGGCAGGGTGAAGGCCATGGCCAGGGTGATGGCCTGGTCCATGGCGCTCTGGGCGTCGTCGCGGTCGCCCGAGTGCACGGCCCGCGACAGGCGCGGCAACAGGGCGACGCCGATCGCCACGCCCACCAGGCCCAAGGGCAGCTGGTACAAGCGGTCGGCGGTGGCCAACCACGAACGGCCGCCGGGCACGTGACTGGCCAGGTTGCCCGAGATGAAGATGTTGACCTGGGTGGCGCTGGCCGCCAGGGCCCCGGGGATGGCCTTGCCGATCAGCTCGCGCACTTCCGGGGTCAGGCGCGGCAGCCGCCAGTGGACCTTGGCCCCCGACTTGTTGACGCCCCAGGTCAGCAGAGCCGCCTGGGCGACGCCCGCCACGACCACCCCGGCCGAGCCCCACTGGGCCGCGCCGATGGCGCTGGTCTGCGGCAGGATGAACGCCAGGGTGAAGATGTTCAGCAGGATCGGCGCGCCGGCCGACAGGATGAAGCGGTCGCGGGCGTTCAGCACCCCCGACAGGTGGGCGACGATGGCCATGCACGGCAGATAGGGCATGGTGATCTGGGTCAGCAGCACCGCCAGCTTGTATTTCTCGGTGCCCCAGCCGAAACCCGGGCTGATCAGCATCATCAGCCACGGCATGGCCAGCTGGCAGATCACGGTGATGATGATGGTCGAGGCCGCCAGGGTGGCCATGGCGTCGCCGGCCAGGATGTCGGCCTTCTCCTCGCCGTCGCGCTGCAGCGACTTGGCGTAGGCCGGTACGAAGGCGGCCGCGAAGGCGCCCTCGGCGAAGAACCGGCGGAACAGGTTCGGAAAGGCCAGGGCCGCATTGTAGGCGTCGGCGGCCGGCGTGGCGCTGGCCCCCATCCGGTACGACACCGCCAGGTCCCGCGCGAAGCCCATGAACCGGCTGATCAAGGTCAGGCCGGAATAGATCATCGACGACTTGAGAAGACCCCCGGCCTTCTTCGGCGCGGGCGGAATCTCTTCGACGGGGGCGGGGGGGACGGTGTCGGTCACGCTGGGCTTCTGGGGGTTCCGAGCCGGAGCGTCAAGGGCGCCGCCCGCCCCGGCGCGCTTTCGCCACCAGCCGCCGAGGGCCCTTCCCAGGGTGTGATGAGTGAATGGCCGGTTCGCGCCGAAACGAAAACAAATCCAGTTTTCTTATCGGCCGCCCAGATGCTAACGCCTCCAGTATACGGAGAAGCGACCATGCCCCATGCGACAGGCCGCCAGTCACGCGATACGCAGAATGATCGCGCCAGCTTGTCGGGCACCAATATCGAGCGAGCGGGCGACTACAATCAACGCGTGGCGTTGCAGTCGATCCGCGTAGGCCTGGCCAAGACCAAGCTGGAGGTCGCCGCCTATACCGGCCTGACCGTCCCGGCCGTCACCAACATCACCAACCGCCTGCTCGAAGAGGGCCTGATCGTCCAGGCCGGCAAGCTGCACGGCAACCGTGGCCAGCCCGCCATGACCTTCGCGGTCAATCCCGACGGCTGCTATTCGATCGGGCTGAACATCGACCGCGACCATGTCACGATCGTGCTGCTCGACCTGGCCGGTCGGGTGCGGGCGCGGGCAACGCGGGAAGTCGCGTTTCTGGGCCCCGAGGACGTGGCCGCCTTCTTCGACCAGCACTGCAAGGCCTTCCGCAAGCTGAAGGGCGTCGCGGCCGATCGCATCGTCGGGGTCGGCGTGGCCCTGCCCGACGACCTGGCCAAGGCTGACCTGCCCCACCGCCCGGCCGCCTACGACGCCTGGAACGCCGTCGACGTCCGCGCCCTGCTCTCGCGGTCGCACGACTGGCCAGTGATGCTGGAAAACGACGCGGCGGCGGCGGCCCTGGGCGAGCTGCATTTCGGCCACGGCATGCGCGCCAGCAGCTTCTTCTACATGCTGATCAGCTCGGGCCTGGGCGGCGGCCTGGTGATCGACGGCGAGTACTTCCGCGGCGCTCACGGGCGGAGCGGCGAGCTGGGATTCCTGCCCGTCTCCCCCGATGGCGCGACGACCTTGGAAGACTTCGTCTCGCTCTCGGCCCTGAACGAACATCTGGGCGCCTTGGCCCCGGCCGATCCCGCCGACCTCGCCGGCCTGCCGCCCAAAGATCGCGCCCGGATCGACGCCTGGCTGGACGTGGCCGCCGAGCGCCTGTGCGACCCGCTGGTGTCGATCAGCTGCCTGATCGATCCGCAGGCAGTGTTCATCGGCGGCCGCCTGCCCGAGGCCTTGATYGACCGGCTGGCCGAGGCGGTGAACGCCAAGCTCGCCGACCGCCGCCTGGCCCTGACCATGGCCCGCGCGCGCCGCGCGGCCCTGTCGGCCGACGCACCGGCCATGGGCGCGGCGATCCTGCCGATCATCGCCCGCCACCTGCCCTCGCGCTCGGCGCTCTGGAAGACCGGCCTGGTCCAGGAAAGCGGAAACAGCGGTTAAGGCGCGATCCTGACCATCACCACCCCGTGCGACGGCGCGGTGGCGGTGAAGCGTCCCTTCATCGGCCCCAGGTCCTTACCGGCCCACAGGTCGCGAACCCGCGCCTTCAGGCTGGCGGGATAGCCCAGCTCGGTCCAGTCGACGGCGATCGACTTGGCCTCGGCGCCGCGGTTGAACAGGATCACCGCGCGGCCGCCGTCGGCCAGCGGCTTGGACCACACCTCCAGATCACCGTCGTCGCGAACCCGCCGGCCTTGGACGCCGAGCCTGTCCTGATTGACGGCGATGACCCCCTTGTTGAGCAGGATGTCGCGCGTGGCCTGGTCCATGTGGGCGATGTCGTTGCCGGCGATCAGCGGCGCGGCCATCAGCGACCACAGGCTGAAGTGCGAGCGGTATTCGGTGGTCGTCAGGCCGCCGTTGCCGACCTCCAGCATGTCGGGGTCGTTCCAATGGCCGGGGCCGGCGAACGGATGCAGCGGCTCGTTGGCGTCGAGGATCGGCAGGATACCGAGCGCGTAGTCATGCTTACCGTCCCATTTGTCGGTGATGTCGCCGGTGGTGCGCCACAGGTTGCCGACCTTGCTGGCCCACAGCCACGGCTTGGCTGTGCCCCACTCACACATGGAAAAGACGATGTCGCGGCCGGTCTCGCGCAGCGCGTCGGCCATCAGGGTGTAGGCTTCCTCGGCGTTGCGCGTGCCCGTCGCGCACCAGTCGTACTTCAGATAGTCGACACCCCAGTCGGCGTAGGTCTTGGCGTCCTGAAACTCGTGGCCCTGGCTGCCGGGCCGACCGCCGCAGGTCTGCCGGCCGGCGTCGGAATAGAKGCCGAACTTCAGCCCCTTGGCGTGCACATAGTCGGACAGCGCCTTGATGCCGCCGGGAAAGCGCTTGGCGTCGTGGGTGATGAAGCCGCCGGCGTCGCGCGGGCCATGCCAGCAGTCGTCGATCACCACGTATTGGTAGCCAGCGTCCTTCATGCCGTTGGAGGCCATGGCGTCGGCGACGCGGCGCACGGTGGCCTCGTCGATGTTGCAGGCGAACTTGTTCCAGCTGTTCCAGCCCATCGG
>NZ_JBFUJD010000044.1:0-42154 GCF_056401555.1 Caulobacter sp. P4_E5 | reverse complement strand
CCCGCTGCACAATCATCGCTGTCCCCGTCGCAAGGGGAGGGCGCTTGGATCCGGCCCGAAGCGGCGATGGGGATAGGTTGAGCGGGGCCGCTGGCGGTTCCCGGCGACCTCGTCAGGTCGCGCGGCTTACTCTTTAGGAGCGCGTGCGAGTGGCGGGATCGTCCGGGACCAAATCGTCAGCGGAGCGACAGGGCGGTGATCGTACAAACCGCCTATCGTGGATCGTCGGGGTCGAGACGGATGTAGCCGATCGACTTGGTCCGCGCCCGTCCGGGGGCTCGTGGGGTCCCGAGCTGAAATACGCTCACGCCCCCCATCCTCACGGAAAGAACAGCCTGGCGGAGCGGTAAGCGAGCCGAAACACACAAACCATCACGGTCTCCGGGTTCGCCCGGCCGCTCCGTCGCCTCCCCATGAACTTCAGCGGCGAGCCGCGTGAAGCGGAGATCCCATGGACGGCCTAGCCCTGTGCTTCCAGCCGCGCCAGCACCACGCCCTCGCTGACCTGGCCGCCGGCCGTGGCCAAGAGCTCGGCCACCACGCCGTCGAACGGCGCGGCCAGGGCGTGTTCCATCTTCATGGCCTCGAGCGTCAGCAGGGTCTGGCCCTTGGTCACCGTCTGGCCGGCCTGGACGGCGACAGAGACGATCTTGCCCGGCATCGGCGACAGGATCGCGCCGTCCGACGCCGCCCCCTCGCCCGCCCCACCGACCTTGGCCGTGAAGTCGAATTCGCGGACGTCGCCGCCTTCGAAGGCGTGGAACGGGCCCTTGCCGTAGATGCCCGGCAGGATCTCGACGTCGTCCAGGGCGCGGCCGTCCTCGACCGTGATGTCCCAGGACCAGTCGTCGCCCTCCCCTCCCACCAGCGCCACGCGCAGCGGCGTCCGCTGGCCGTCGATGTTGAACGGCAGGTCCATGGCCGCGCGCGGGGCGTTCATGCGGAAGCCGAGCAGGCGCGAGGGCGCGCTGGCCCACGGGTCGGCGCGCGGCATGTCTGCCTCGCCGAACGCTTCCAGCCTCTGACCAATGGCGGCCAGGGTCGGGGCGTCGCTGAAGGTCCGCTCGATCAGTTCGCCCAGCCGCGCCTCGATGAAGCCGGTGTCGATCCGGCCGTCGACGAAGTCCGGATGGCTGGCGCACTTGGCCAGGAAGGCGGCGTTGGTCTTGACCGGCCAGACCTCGACCAGGCCACAGGCCTCGGCCAGACGCGCGGCGGCGTCTTCGCGGTCGACGCCGTGGGCGATCAGCTTGGCGATCATCGGATCGTAATAGGGCGTGACCTCGCCGCCCTCCTCGACCGCGCTGTCGACACGGACGTCGCCCTCGGGCAGGCGGAAATGCTTCAGCTTGCCGGTCGACGGCAGGAAGCCCGTGGCCGGGTTCTCGGCATAGAGGCGGGCCTCCATGGCCCAGCCCTCCAATGTGATCTCGTCCTGTTCCAACGGCAGGGCCTCGCCCGAGGCGACCCGCAGCTGCCACTCGACCAGATCCTGGCCAGTGACCATCTCGGTGACCGGATGCTCGACCTGCAGCCGTGTGTTCATCTCCATGAACCAGATGCGGTCGGCGCGCAGGCCCTCGCTGGCGTCGGCGATGAACTCGACCGTGCCGGCGCCAACATAACCCACCGCCTGGGCGGCCTTGACCGCGGCGGCGCAGACGGCGCCGCGGGTGGCCTCGTCCATGCCAGGGGCCGGCGCCTCCTCGATGACCTTCTGATGGCGGCGCTGCAGCGAGCAGTCGCGCTCGAACAAGTGGACGACATTGCCGTGCTGGTCGCCGAACACCTGCACCTCGATGTGCCGCGGACGGGTGACGTACTTTTCCAGCAGCACCCGGTCGTCGCCGAAGCTGGCCGAGGCCTCGCGGCGGCACGAGCCCAGGGCGGCCTCGAAATCCTCCGCCCGCTCGACCTTGCGCATGCCCTTGCCGCCGCCGCCGGCCACGGCCTTGATCAGCACCGGATAGCCGATCAGCCGCGCCTCGGCGGCCAGGCGCTCGGCCGACTGGTCCTCGCCCAGATAGCCCGGCGTGGTCGGCACGCCGGCGTCGATCATCACCTTCTTGGCCGCGTCCTTCAGGCCCATGGCGCGGATCGCCGAGGGCGGCGGGCCGATCCAGGTCAGGCCCGCGTCGATGACGCTCTGGGCGAAGTCGGCGTTCTCGGACAGGAAACCGTAGCCGGGATGGATGGAGTCGGCGCCCATCTGCTTGGCCGCCGCCAGGATCTTCTTCGGGTCGAGATAGCTCTCCTTGGCCGGGGCCGGCCCGATCAGGATCGCCGCGTCCGCCTCCATCACGAACGGCGCATTGGCGTCCGCCTCGGAATAGACAGCGATCGTCCGCACGCCCAGCTCACGGGCGGTGCGGATGATGCGACGGGCGATCTCGCCGCGATTGGCGATCAGGACGGAGGAGAGCAAGGCGGAGACCTACATCTGGGAAAGAGAAAAGAGCATCAGGCCTGTCAGCAGCACGCCGAACGACGTCACGCTGATCATCCAGACGATGAACGTCTTGAGCAGGGCCCCGATGATGCTGGAGCCGTAGCCCCCGCGCAGGGTCTGGAAGAGATTGATCGGCGTCCACAGCGACACGATGCCAAAGGCCATCGGCCAAGCGCTCATGGGCAGCACCATGCCAATGGCGTTCACCAGGAACGAGAACGACAGCAGGTTGGTGGCCACCAGCAGGTGGTCGTAGATGAAGTACTGGCGCTTGTTCACATAGACGAGGGCCAGGCTGAGGCCGATGATCGGCAGCAGCAGCACCGCCAGGCGGTGGGCCCAGCCGAACATCACCAGCAGGTAGTAGTCGGGATTGGCCACGGCCTTGGCCAGGCCATCCTTGGGCCACCACGGCTTGGCCTTGGCCTCGTGGCCGCCGGCGGCGGGTTCCGGTGCGGCGTGTCCAGCGGCGGCAGGCGCGTTCTTGTCTGGCACGACGACGTTGAAATGCTGGCCGGCGATCTGGGCCTCGGCGATCTTGTTCGCGCCAGCCTCGATCTTCTCGGGGTCCTGGAAATCCAGCCCGCGGATCTGCTCGGCGGCATTGGCGTAGCGGTTGTGCAACCGGTCCAGAGCCTCCTTGCCGGCGTTGGGATTGCTCTGCAGCGCATCGGCCTTGGCGACCGCCTTGGCGTAGCGACCCTCGGCCTTCTTGACGTCGTCGGCGTATTCGTCGGCGATCTTGGCCTGGTCGGCGCCCTCCTCCTTGAGATCCTCGTCGCGCTCCTCGACGGCGCTCTTCAGGCGCTCGGCGCGATCGGTCGTCGCCTCCTTGCGGATCTCGTCGGCCTTGGTCTTGCGCCCCTGAGGCGTCATCAGCGCCTGGGCTTCCTTCTCCTCCTTGAGCTCCTGCTCGTGGCGGATGCCATGGATGGTGTGCTCGGCCGCGAAGATGAACAGCAGGAGGGCCACCAGGAAGGTGCGGAACGGCGGCACGTGCCGCACGATCCGGCCTTCCATGTAGTCCTTGGCCAGCTTTCCGGGCCGGAAGAACAGCAGCGGCAGGGTGCTGGCCAGGCGACCATCGAGGTGGAACATCCCCTCGATGGCTTCCCAGATCAGGTGCAGGATCGAGCGGTGATGGGTGTCGGCGTTCTGGCCACACGAATAGCAGTACCAGCCCTCCAGGGGCGTCCCGCAGTTCTTGCAGGGCTCACCCTGATGGTTGAAGGGCTTCTTCTTCGGCCGAATGAAACTCGCTGCCGAGTCCGCCGCCCCTGCTTCCAGATCCGCCGCCGTCATCACGCCCCCAAAACGTTCCTGAGTTTAAGTCTATTCAGCCCAGGACGGTTTACGACGGCCGAGGAAGGCGCGCACGCCTTCTTGTCCCTCTTCGGAGACGCGGCGCCGCGCGATGCGCCGGGCGCTCTCTTCGATCAGGCCCCTGTCGAGTTTCTGACCAGCGAAGTCGTTGACCAGGGCCTTGGCGTCGCCGATCGCGCCTGGCGCGCACGGGGCCATCTCCTCGATCAGGGCGTCGCGGGCCGCTTCCAGGCTGGCGACGTCCTCGAACACCTCGTCGACCAGGCCATAGCCCCAGGCTTCGTCGGCGTCGAACACCCGGCCGGTGGCGAACAGCAGCTTGGTCGTACGCGGGCCCAAGGCCTGGATGACATAAGGGCTGATGGTCGCCGGGGTCAGGCCCAGCTTGACCTCCGAGAACGAGAACTTGGCGTCCATCAGGGCGATGGCGTGGTCGCAGGCGGCGACCAGGCCCGCCCCGCCGCCATAGGCCGGACCTTCGACGAGCGCCACCGTCAGGGCCGGGACGTCGTGCAGGGCCTTGAGCATGTGGGCCAGCTCGAGCGCGTCGTCGCGGTTGTCGTCCTCATCCCAGTCGACGGCCGCGCCCATCCAGGCCAGGTCGGCCCCGGCGCTGAACGCGCCGCCGACGCCGCGCAGGAACACGATCCGCACGCCCTCGGCTCCGTGCAGGGTCTCGAAGGTCTGGCGCAGGGCGGCGATGGTCTCGGCGTCGAAGGCGTTCTTCTTGTCCGGACGATTGATCCACACGGTGACCGCGCCCTCGGGCGTGCTGTCCATGTGGACCAGCGGACTCATCGTCTCGGTGTCGGGCACTTCGACGATGGGATCGGCGATGGGGTTGGTCATGGCGGGCTCTTTCTCTTTTCGACGCTACATCCGGAAAACGCCGAAGGTGGTCTCCGGGATCGGTGCGTTCAGGCTGGCCGAGATGGCCAGACCCAGGACGTCGCGGGTTTGAGCTGGATCAATGATCCCGTCGTCCCAGAGCCGCGCCGTCGCGTGATAGGGGTTGCCCTCGTCCTCGTAGCGCTGGCGGATCGGCGCCTTGAAGGCCTCGGCCTCCTCGGGCGTCCACTTGGCCGCGTCGCGGTGGACGGTGGCCAGCACGCTGGCGGCCTGCTCGCCGCCCATCACCGAGATGCGGCTATTGGGCCAGGTGAACAGGAAGCGCGGGGAATAGGCGCGGCCGCACATGCCGTAATTGCCGGCCCCGAAGCTGCCGCCGATCAGGACGGTGAACTTCGGCACCTCGGCCGAGGCCACGGCCGTAACCAGCTTGGCGCCATCCTTGGCGATGCCGCCGGCCTCGTACTTGCCGCCGACCATGAAGCCCGAGATGTTCTGCAGAAACACCAATGGAATCTTGCGCTTGCAGGCGAGTTCTATGAAGTGCGCGCCCTTCAGCGCGCTCTCGCTGAACAGCACGCCATTGTTGGCCAGGATCGCTACCGGCTGGCCCCAGATGCGGGCGAATCCGCAGACCAGGGTCGTGCCGTACAGCGCCTTGAACTCGTCGAACTGGCTGCCGTCGACGATACGGGCGATCACCTCGCGCACGTCGTACGGCGCGCGGACGTCGGTCGGGACGATGCCGTACAGCTCCTCTGGATCGTAGGCCGGCGGCTCGGCGTCGGCGATCACCAGCTCTTGGGGCTTGGTGGTGTTCAGGTTGGCGACGATCGCGCGGACGATCTCCAGCGCATGCTCGTCATTCTCGGCCACATGATCGACGACGCCGGAGCGGCGGCCGTGGGTGTCGGCGCCGCCCAATTCCTCGGCCGAGATGACCTCGCCCGTGGCGGCCTTCACCAGCGGCGGACCGGCCAGGAAGATGGTGCCTTGATTGCGGACGATAACGGTCTCGTCGCTCATCGCCGGAACATAGGCGCCGCCGGCAGTGCACGAGCCCATGACGCAGGCGATCTGCGGAATGCCCGCCGCGCTCATCCGCGCCTGGTTGAAGAAGATGCGRCCGAAATGATCGCGGTCGGGGAAGACCTCGGCCTGGTGCGGCAGGTTCGCGCCGCCGCTGTCGACCAGATAGACGCACGGCAGGCGGTTCTGGGCGGCGATCTCCTGGGCGCGCAGGTGCTTCTTCACCGTCATCGGGAAGTAGGCCCCGCCCTTCACCGTGGCGTCGTTGGCGACGATCATCACCTCGCGGCCCGACACCCGGCCGATCCCACAGATCATGCCGGCGCCCGGCGCCTCGCCGTCATAGAGGTCGCAGGCGGCCAGCTGGCCGATTTCCAAGAAAGGCGAGCCCGGATCCAGCAGGCGCTCGACGCGCTGGCGGGGCAGCAGCTTGCCGCGCGCGGCGTGGCGTTCGCGCGAACTCTCCGGCCCGCCCAGCGCCGCCGCCGCGACCTTTGCGCGCAGCTCGTCGGCCAAGGCGCGATTATGGGCCGTGTTTCGGGCGAAGGCGTCACCGGACGCGTCGATAACGGAGTTCAACTTCGGCATGAACGACGCTTAGCCTTTTCCACCCTGGCCCGGAAGTCGGAGTTTTTTGGACCCCGAACACGAAGATTCAGAGCCAAAACCGTTCTCTTCTATTTCGCCTCGGCGAGCAACAGTTGCGCCCGAACGGCTCCCCGTGGTCAAGCCTGCCGCTTCGGGTTAGCGTCCGCGCCGTGGAAACGCCCCTGCCCGATGACTCGGCCTTAGCGCGCCTCTTCGCCCGCGAGCGGCAAGCCGGGGCGGCGGCCTGGTTTTCGCTGCCCGGCGGCGCGACCCTGTTCGAACCTGGCGAGGACGCCGACCAACTCTATTTCCTGAAGACCGGCCGCCTCGGCGCCTTCCGCCGCGAGGAGGGCCAGGAGCCGCAGTTCCTGGGCGTCATCCGCCCTGGCGAGCCCGCTGGCGAGATGGCCCTGGTCGGCGGCACCGCCCATTCGGCCAACATGGTGGCCCTGCGCGACAGCGAGGTGCTGTCCCTGCGCCGCGAGGACTTCTTCGCGGCGGCCGAGAGCGACCCGACCGTGATGCTGGAGCTGTCGCGGCTGATGATCCGCCGCGCCCGCCAGGCCCAGACCCACGCCGCGATCGGCGACCCGTCGGTGTTCGGCTTCATCGCCGTCGAGCCCGGCGCAGCGATCCGGCCGGTCGTCGAGCGCCTGGCCCGCTGCATCGAGACCCTGGGCTACTCCGTCACCGTCGAGGGCGGCGAATCCCTGCTGGCCCCGACCGAGTGGTTCGGCAATGTCGAGCGCGAACACGACTTCGTCCTCTATGTCGCCGAGGCCGACGAGACGGCCTGGAAGCATGTCGTCGGCCGGCAGGTCGATCGATTGTTCCGGGTCGGGCGCGGCGAGCGCGTTCCGCCGGCCAGCATCCCGAGCTATGCGTCGGGTCCGTTGCAGGCTCAGCGGCTGGTCGACCTGATCCTGCTGCAGTCCGCCGGCCTTTCGCGCCCTAGCGGTTCGGAAGCCTGGATGGCGGCGACCCAGGCCGCGCGTCTGTTCCACCTGCGCGAGAACGGCATGGCCGACCTGCAACGGCTGGCGCGGGTGCTGACGGGACAGTCCGTGGGCCTGGTGCTCTCTGGCGGCGGGGCGCGCGCCTACGCCCACATCGGCGCGATCCAGGCGATGCGCGAGCGCGGCATCCCGATCGACTTCGTCGGCGGCGCCTCGATGGGCGCGATCGTGGCGGCCGGCATCGCCATGGGCTGGGACGACGGCGAGCTGGAGGCCCGCATACACAAGGCCTTCGTCGACACCAGCCCGCTGGACGACATCGCCTTTCCGATGATCGCCATGACCCGCGGCGAGAAGGTCAGGGCGCGGCTGGACGAGCATTTCGGCGCGGTCGACATCAGCGACCTGTGGCTGCCGTTCTTCTGCGTCTCGTCGAACCTGACCTCGGGCGCTTACCACCTGCATCGCACCGGCGATCTGCAAAACGCCCTGCGGGCGACGATCTCCCTGCCCGGCGTGCTGCCTCCCGCGACCGAGAACGGGGCGGTGCTGGTCGACGGGGCGGTGATGAAGAACTTCCCGGCCGACGTGATGCGGTCGTTCCAGCTCGGCCCGATCGTCGGCGTCGACGTCACGCGCGGCCGCAGCATCACCGCCGAGGACATCGTCGCGCCGCCGTCGCTATGGAACTGGATCACCTCGGGCGAATGGCGCAAGGGCCCGCCGATCGTGGCCCTGCTGATGCGCGCGGCGACGGTGACCACCGGCCGAGATCTAGCCGCCGCCCGCGAGGCCACCGACGTCCTGATCACCCCGAAGCTGGAAGGCGTCGACATCCGCGACTGGCGCGCCTTCGAGCCCGCCGTCAAGGCCGGCTATGTCGCCGCCAGCTTCGCGTTGGAAGGACTGCACATGGCCGTAACGGAGCTGAGGCGGCGACCGAGCCTCGCGGAGCGCCGGGCCGGCGTCACCCCTTCCGCGCGACGATGAACAGCCGCTTGAACGGAAACAGCGTCACGCCGTCCTCGCGGCGCGGATAGTCTCGGGCCAACCGCGCGCGCCAGGCGTCCAGGAACGGCTTCTTCTCGTCGTCCGGCAGAGCATCGAGATAGGGCCGCAGGGTCGTGCCCATGGTCCAGTCGACGATGGGGTCCTGACCGTGCAGCGCGTGCAGGTAGGTGGTGGTCCAGATGTCGATCTCGGGGCAGTACGGCGCCAGCCAGGCAAAGTAGTCCTGAGGCTCATGGGCGGCGCGCACGCCCTCAACGCCGCGGAGGCGCCTGGCCCAGGGACCGTCGGCGGCGATCTCCAGCAGGGTCGCGCGCCAGCCCAGCCCCTCGACCACCGGCATCTGGCAGGCCAGGGCGCCGCCGGGCGTCAGGGCCCGCGCCAGGCGCGGGATCAGCTCTGCGTGGTCGTCGACCCACTGCAGGGCGGCGTTGGTGAAGATCAGGTCGGCCGGAGCATCGGGCGAGAAGCCGCCGATCTCACCCAGCACCCACTCGACGCGGGTCGGCAAGGCCTTGGCCCGTTCCAGCATCTCCGGACTGGAATCCAGGCCCCTCACCCGCGCGGCCGGATGGCGCGCCGCCAGCAGCGCCGCCTGTTCACCGAGGCCGCAGCCCAGGTCCCAGATCTCGCGCGGATCAAGGTCGCGGGGAATGGCGGTCAGCAGGTCCAGAGCGGGCCGCTCGCGATAGCGGCGATAGAGGGCGTAGACATCCGGATCCCAGGTGGTCATGCGAGCTTTCTCCCCCTGCGACAATCCGCGCTGATGCAACCTGACTCTTTGTGAAGAATTCTTCTCATAGGCGAAGATTCATCATACGGTCCGAGTCAGGTCTCCGACAGAGGGACTACTAGGGAAGGATTCACGCGGAATGCCCACGCACATACGTCTTGTCCCGAGCGGCCCTTCGGCGCCGTCTCCCGGTGTTCGTCGCTTCAATTTCAACCGCCCTCTGGCGATCGGCGCGGCCCTTGTGCTTTGGGCGGCCATCCTGGTGGGCCTACGCCTTCTGGCGGTCTGATCGCCTGCGACGTCGCGTCGCGCACGGTTTCCTCTTTTCAATCGTGCGATCAGACCCCATGTTTCTGTTGTGTTGTTCAACCAACTGAAAGGAGGTGACCAGTGTCTCATTGTCTCCAACCGCGGTCGCAAGTCGTGACCTGGAGCCTTAAGAGTGAGGTCTCCGCCTAGGCGTTGAGCGCCCAAGGTTTCTAAGTCACGCGCTGCGAGAGCGGCCACGACGATGGAGGGCCGTCCCGGGTAACTGGGGCGGCCCTTTTCAATTGCGGCTTTAGAGCTGCCCTAGGCCCCGATCAGCTCGCGGCCGATCAGGAAGCGGCGGATCTCGTTGGTGCCCGCGCCGATGTCGTAGAGCTTGGCGTCGCGCAGCAGGCGTTCCACCGGCCATTCCTTGGTGTAGCCCGCGCCGCCCAGAGCCTGAATGGCCTCCAGCGACACCTTCACCGCGTTCTCGCTGGCCATCAGGATCGCGCCGGCCGCGTCGAAGCGGGTGGTCTTGCCCGCGTCGCAGGCCCGCGCCACCGCGTAGACATAGGCCCGGGCCGAGTTCAGGGCCACGTACATGTCGGCGATCTTGCCTTGCATCAGCTGGAACGAGCCGATCGCCTGGCCGAACTGCTTGCGGTCGCGGACATAGGGCAGGACGATGTCGAGACAGGCCTGCATGATGCCCAGCGGCCCGGCCGAGAGCACCGCGCGCTCGTAGTCGAGACCGCTCATCAGCACCCCGACCCCGCCGCCCACAGGGCCCATGATGTTCTCTTCCGGGATCTCGCAGTCTTCGAACACCAGCTCGGCGGTGTCGGACCCGCGCATGCCCATCTTGTCCAGCTTCTTGGAGACGCTGAAGCCCTTCATGCCCTTCTCGACGATGAAGGCGGTGATGCCGCGGCTGCCTTCCCCCGTCTTGGCGTAGACCACCAGGGTGTCGGCGTGCGGGGCGTTGGTGATCCAGAACTTCGTGCCATTGAGAACGTAGCGGTCGCCGACCTGCTCGGCGCGCAACTTCATCGAGACGACGTCCGAGCCCGAACCGGCCTCGCTCATGGCCAGCGATCCGAGGTGCTCGCCGCTGATCAGCTTGGGCAGGTAGCGCTGCTTCTGGTCCGGCGTGGCCCAGCGGCGGATCTGATTGACGCAGAGATTCGAGTGGGCGCCGTACGACAGCCCCACCGAGGCCGAGGCGCGGGAGATCTCTTCCATGGCGATCACGTGTTCGAGATAGCCGAGACCCAAACCGCCGAATTCCTCCTCGACCGTGATGCCGTGCAGGCCCAGGTCGCCCATCGGGACCCACAGCTCGCGCGGGAAGACGTTGGTCTCGTCGATATTGGCGGCCAGCGGCGCGATCTTGTCGGCGGCGAAGCGGGCGGTGGTTTCACGGATCGCGTCGGCCGTCTCGCCCAGCGCGAAATCCATCGAGGGTGCGAAATTGGTCATCATGGCTGCTCCCATAGCACGAACGCCCGCGGATCCTGAGACCCGCGGGCGTTCTTGCTCACCTTCCCCGAGGGAAGCAAAGAAAACTATTCTTCGTCGGCGACGTCCGGACCGGCCAGGCGGCGCAGCAGCAGGTAGGCCGCGACCACGAAACAGATCGCACCGATCATGCTAGCGCCATAGCCGAACAGCTTAACGCCGCTGTCCGAGCCGGCGGCCACCGTCAGGATCCAAAGCACGCCGCCGCCGAACAGGGCCAGGCCCAGAATGCCCAGGCTGACCAGCAGGCTGAGATTGCCGAAGCGCGGCTGCTCGGTCTCGACAAACGGCACATCCATGGCGCCCAGAGAGACCTCGTCACTGGTCGAGAAGCCGCCCAGATTGAACACCGACGGACCGGCCGCCGGCGCGCCGAACAGGGTCGGCTCGCTGGAGAACGCTTTCGGGGCCGGGGCGAAGGCTTCGACCGGCTGAGGCCTTTCGACCTCTTCGACCGGCTGCGGCGTCAGGCGGAACGGGGTGAACTCGACCGGAGCGGCAGGCTCGACAGGCTCGACCGGGGTCGTCGTCGTCGCATCTTGGAACAGGACCGGGGCCGGTTCGGTCACGGCCGGCTGGACCGGGGCCGATTGCACGGGCGCTGGCGGCTCGGGCAGGCCCAGGTCGTCCTGGCGCACGACCGGCTTGGTGGTCGTGACGGCCGACGGCGCGTCGGACAGGATGGCTTCCAGGCGCGCGCTGACGGCGGCGGCCGACTGCTCGRTGGCGCTGGGACCGTCCTCTTCCGGGACAACCACGTTCAGCGGCAGGCCTTCCTCGCGCTCGGTGACGACACGGTCGCCCTCGGTGCGGGTGTTGACGGCCATCGGCGTCTGCTTCGGGATCGCGCAGCTGGCGTCGTAGTCGACCTTGGGGCGCAGCACCGGGCTGGGCGCGGGCACCCACTCGCCATTGGCCGGCGTCAGGAACAGGGTCTTCTCGGCCGAGCGGCGGCGGACCAGGGCGTCGATGACGATCCGCTCGCCCTCGAAATCGGCCTTGCGCCACATCTCCATCGCGCACGCCGCTTGCAGCAGCGAGCCTTCGTTGATCCGGCGCAGCACGCCCGAGCGGAGGAAGTTGTCGAGACCGATGTTGAAGGCGAAGCAGACCAGCGCGTCGAACTGGTTCTGGTTCAGCGGCGTATAGGTGTGCTCGTTGACCGAGTGCGCGACCGAGATCAGGTCGTACAAGAGCAGGGCCTCGGCGTCCTTTTCCGAGACGGAGGCGCCCTCGCGAGCGGTCAGGGTGTGGCCATAGCCGACCGTCCAGCGCCCATCGAGGAGCTGCGCGGCCTTCTGACGGTAGCCTTCGAATCTCTTGATGAGATCGACGACCGTCCGGGTGACCTGATGACGCGGTTTCATCGCCTAGTTGACCCAGTTTGAAACAGACGCGGATGCGTTCGTCTGTCCCGGCGCAAGGTCGGCGCCAGTTTCCCCTATTGCCGCCGTAAACGCGTCAGTGCAGCAGCAGGGCCGCGATCAGCAGCACCGCGAAGAAACCGGTGAAGTCGGTCAGGAAGGTCACGAAGATCGACGACGACACCGCCGGGTCGCGTCCCATCTTCTCCAGGGCCAGCGGCGCCAGGATGCCGCCCAGGGCGGCGGTGAAGATGTTGGCGATCAGCGCCGCGCCGACGATGATCGCCAGCTTGCCGTGATGGTCCTTGGCGCCGAAGAACAGATAGGTCGCCGTCCCCATCACCAGGGCCAGGCACAGGCCGTTGACCAGGCCGACGAGCAGCTCGCGCATCACGATGCGGCGGGCGTTGGCGGTGGTCAGCTCCTTGCTGGACAGCGCGCGGACGGCGACGGCCAGGGTCTGGGTGCCGGCGTTGCCGCCCAGCGACGAGACGATCGGCATCAGGATGGCCAGGGCCACAAGTTGGGCGATCTCGGCCTGGAAGATGGCGACGCCGCTGACCGCCAGGGTGGCGGTGGCCAGGTTCAGCATCAGCCACGGCAGGCGCGATTTGACGATCTCGATGACCGAGGCGTCGCGGCCCGCGTCGGACACGCCGGCCAGGGCCAGGATGTCCTCCTGGGCCTCGTCGCGGATGACCTCGACGATGTCGTCGACGGTGATCTGGCCCACCAGCCGGCCGCCCGGCTCGATCACCGGGGCGCTGATCAGGTGGTACTTGTCGAAGATGTAGGCGACCTCTTCCTGGTCCATCGCCACGTCGATTTCGGTGACCGCCTCCATCAACTCGGCCAGCGGCGTCTCGCGGCGGCTGCGCAGCAGGATGCTGATCGGGATCGCGCCCACCGGCTTGAAGGTCGGATCGACCACATAGACGTCGAAGAACAGCTCCGGCAGTTGGTCGCCCGCCTCGCGGACGTGGTCAATCGTCTGGCCGACGGTCCAGAACTCCGGCGCGGCCAGGAACTCGCGCTGCATCAGGCGGCCGGCGGTCTCGTCCTCGTACGACAGGGTCGTCTCGATGGCGGCGCGGTCGATCTCGCCCATGGCGGCCAAGACCTGGAAGCGCTTGGTGTCGTCCAGGTCGTCGATGACGTCGGCGGCGTCGTCGGTGTCCAGTTCCTCCAGCGCCCGAGCCAGGGTGACCGACGGGGTCGCCTCCAGCACCTCCTCGCGGATGTTGTCCTCCAGCTCCGAGATGATCTCGCCCAGCGCCTCGGGATCGAGCAGCGGGATGATCTCTTCGCGATAGTCGGCGGTCAGGAAGCCCATCAGGTCGGCGACGTCGGCCGGGTCCAGGGCGCCCACCAGCTCGCGCAGACGCTTGGTGTCGCCACTGTCGGCGGCGTCGACCACCATCTCGACATATTCGGGATTGAGGGCGTAGTCGTCGCCAAGGGCGAGATCTTCCAGCTCCTCGGGAGTCTCGGATTTGGGCAGTGGGATCTGGGCCAGCGGGATGTCGTCCAGCACGTCGTCGGTCAGTTCGGCGGTGTCCCGGGTCATGGGGGCCTCCTGAGCTCTAGGCTGGTTTCGTAAGGCTGGGTCCGTGAAGCGCGCTTGGGGCGAAACCAAGGCCAGAAACGATTAGAGCGCCCCTAGCGAGTCGGAAACCGATTTCGCCGGGAGCGCTCTATTCCGTGTTCAACACTGGTGCGGTCGAGAAGACTCGAACTTCCACATCTTGCGATACAGCGACCTCAACGCTGCGCGTCTACCAATTCCGCCACGACCGCTCGTGGTGAGGGGCGGCAGGTAGCAAACTGAATCGGATTTGGGAAGTCGGAAGTTCGCTATGAGCGAAGTTCCAGCCCGCGGCTTCTTAGGTCCCGCCGGCCATGTAGTCGTAGACGTCGGCCGCGCGGGTCACCTGGATGGCGATGCGGTCGTCGGTGATCTGGATTTCGCCGCGCGCGATCGGGTGGTTGTTGGCCAGGATCCACACTTCGTCATTGGTCTTGGCGTCCAGCGGGATCACCGCGCCGCGGCCCATGCGCAGCAGTTGCTGCATGGGCAGGATCGAGCGCCCCAGCAGGACGGAGATCTCGACATTGACGGCGTTGACCTGGCTCACGAAGTAGGGCCCCTGAAACTGACTAAAACGACCGACCGGGTCGCCACGTCTCGATTGCAAGATTAAGGCCGTATGCTTGCTCTCCCGTTAAACCCTGAAAATGCTGGGCTTCCGACCATGAGGCGCGATGACGCCGCGCCGACGGGGTGGGCGGTTTCGACCGAGCGCGTCCCCTACCCGGCAGCCGTTGCCGCCATGGAGGCCCGCGCCGCCGCCATCGCCGACGGAATGGCGGGCGAGTTGGTCTGGCTGCTAGAGCATCCGCCGCTCTATACGGCCGGCGTCTCAGCCAAGAACGGCGACCTGATCGAGCCCAACCGCTTCCCCGTGTTCGAGAGCGGGCGCGGCGGCCAGTTCACCTATCACGGCCCCGGCCAGCGGGTGGCCTATGTGATGCTGGACCTGACCAAGCGCGGCCGCGACGTGCGCGCCTTCGTGGCGGCGCTGGAGGCCTGGATCATCGACGCCTTGGCGGCCTTCAACGTCACCGGCGAGCTGCGCGATGGCCGGGTCGGTGTTTGGGTCGAGCGCAAGGGCCCGGGCTGGAGCCGCGAGGACAAGATCGCCGCCATCGGCGTCAAGCTGCGAAAATGGGTCAGCTTCCACGGGATCAGCTTGAACGTGGAGCCGGACCTTGGCCACTTCTCAGGCATTGTTCCCTGCGGCCAGACCGAGCACGGCGTGACCAGCCTGGTCGACCTGGGCCTGCCGGTGACCATGGACGAGGCCGACGCGGCTTTGCGGGCGAGTTTCCAGAAGGTGTTCGGGCCGGTCGAGGATACGGCGGCGCCGGTTTAGATCGAAACCGCCTTCAACGGGTTGGCCCCATAGCGGTTCGCGCCCTGCTCGCCGCCCATGACGCCCAGCTCGACGATCGCCCAGACGAGCACCAGCGAGAACAGGAAATCCAGGAAGTGCTCGGGCTGCGGCCAGACCGCGACCACCGCCACCAGGATCAGCAGCGCCCACCAGCCCGAACGGCCGCGGTCGTGCAGGCGTTTGGACAGCACACAGGCGCCCGAGAACAGCAGCGCCGGATAGACCAGCCAGCCGGTCAGCCAGTGCAGCGTATAGCCGGCGATGGCTTCATAGAGCACCGCCACGCCGACCAGGACACCGGCCGCGATCAGGAACGGCGTGCGCGACAGCCTGCCGTTCGACGACAGGAACAGTTCCGCCCATTCGCTACGATCGCTCATGCCCGCCCTTGCAGCCTTACGAGTCGGCCGCGCGCCGACAGGCCCAATCTAGAGCCTGAGCCCTGCCGGAGAAAGAGCTGCCTCAGTCGAAGGTGTTGGCCACCTCGGCGCCGACGCCCTGATGCCCCTTAGGCGAGGAACCGTAGCGGTTCGGGCCCTTGGTCCCGTCGATCAGGCCATAGTCGATGAACAGGTAGATGATCACCGGGAACATCAGAAGCGCGACCACGCCGCCGGCCACCATCTGGCCCGCGCCGGTCAAGGCGGTGGAGACCTCGGCCACAACATAGATGATCGCCAGCAGGACGCCGGTGAACAGGGCCGAGCGGTTGCGATCATGTCCGCGCTTGATGGCGATCGCCGCCGAGGGCCAGAGGAAGAGTAGGTCCAGGCCGATACGCAACGGCATCACCATTGACGCCTCCCTCACCCCCATGCCCAGGGCGGCGCTGGCGGCCAGCAGAACCACGAAACGCACGACCCCGACGCCGATACTTGCGATCCAGTATTCGGAGCGCCGAAACCGGCCGTCGAAACCGAACAGGCCGTCTATCAGGAACTGATTCTTCTTCGCCATCCGGTCAAGTTAGCGGCTCGACCGGAGGTGGCAAGCGCGAGCTTCAATCGAAAGCCGCGGCCACATCCTGGCTCTCGGCGCCGATCCCCTTCGGTGAAGGCCCATAGCGGTTGGGTCCCTGCGTTCCGTCGATAAAACCGTAGTCGATGGCCAGGAATCCGAAACACCCCAGTATGACGACCAGGCAAACGACCGAAAGCGCCGGAGCATCACGGTACTGCGTCGCCGCGATGATAATGGCGGCCACCAAACCTGCCACCAGAATGCCAATACTGAACAGGGCCGGACGGTTACGGTCGTGCCCCCGCTTCACCAACAGCGCCAGGGTGGGCCACAGGAACAACAGTTCGGCGACCCCGCTGGCGAAGCCACCGTCCTTGATCTCGATCTGACCGATTGCGGCCGCCAGAATGACGGTCAGCACCGCCTTGACGATGCCCAGGGCGAAGCTTGTCACCCAATAGTGTGAGCGCCGAAGGCGGCCGTTGAAGCTGAGCAGGCTGGGGGTCGAGATCCGAAAGGTGTTCGCCATGCGCCGAGGCTAGAGACTTTACCGCAGATTGCAAAATGCCGCGACGAGTTCTCAGTCGAAGACTTGGGCCACGGACACATCCGGTCCTCCTATCCCTTTGGGCGAGGAACCGTACCGGTTTGGCCCCTTCGTGCCGTCGAGGCAGAATATGACCACGAAAAAGGCGAGGCTGATCAGAGAGGATAGACCACTCATGATCGAGGCCATCGATCCAGACAGCGCCAAGTGAGGCTTTAGCTCCAGATAGAAGGTTGGCGCCCACATCAAGGCCGCCCACCAGCCCGACAGGTTACGATCATGAAGCCGTGTCACGGTAACGGCGGTGCTCGGCCAAGCTGTCAGCAAGAGCATCGGCCAGGTTAGCCGTGTATCCATGAAGGCCCAGCCCGCCACGCCGGTGACGAGACTCCGGAAAGATAACCCTACGACAAGGAGACCGACCATGATTAGCCATAGGTCCCTTCGCCTAAGGCGCCCTTGAAAACTAAGCAGTTTCTCCGTGAAATCCACGACGCCTCCTACGCGAACTCCACCAACACCTCGTCGGCCGCGACCGGGTCGCCGCCCTTGGCGTTGACGGCTTTGACGACGCCGTCGCGCTCGGCGCGGATGATGTTCTGCATCTTCATGGCCTCGAGCACGCAGACCACCTCGCCCTCGCGGACCTGCTGGCCTGTGGTGACGTCCATCGAGACCACCAGGCCCGGCATCGGCGACAGCACCAGCTTGGAGGTGTCGGCGGCCTGCTTCTCCGGCAGCTTGTCGTGCAAGTCGGCGCTGCGCGGGGTCAGGACCAGCACCCGAGCCTTGGTCGCTCGATGGCGGATGTCGAAGCCCTCGGCGGCTGGCGCGACCTGGACCGTGAAGGCCTTGCCGCCCAGAGCCCCTCTGAACACCGGCTTGCCGGGACGCCAGTCGATGTCGGTCAGCGACAGGACGCGGCCCTCGTCCAGCATCTCGACGGTGACGTCGCCCTCCCCGCTCACCTTCACCCGGCGCTTGGTGTGGCCGACGGCGACCACCCATTCGGCGCGCGGCGCGCCGGCCAGGCCGTTGGCGTAGGAGCGCGCGCGGGCGGCGTAGACCCGCTGCATGGCCGCGCCGACGGCGGTCAGGATGTCTAGCTGTTCGGCCGTAGGCTGCGTGCCGGCGAAGCCGTCGGGAAACTCGTCCTTGATGTAGTTGGTCGAGATCTTGCCGGACCGGAACCGCTCCTGGTCCATCACCGCGGCCAGGAACGGGATGTTCTGGCCCAGGCCCTCGATGTGGAAATCCTCCAGCGCCCGGCCCATGCCGTCGATGGCCGCCAGCCGTGTCGGCGCCCAAGCGCAGAGCTTGGAGATCATCGGGTCGTAGTACATCGAGATCTCGTCGCCCTCGCGGACGCCGGCGTCGTTGCGGATGACATAACCTTCCCGCTGTCCCTCCTCCGGAGGGGCGTAGCGCACCAGCCGGCCGATGCTGGGCAGGAACTTGCGGTAGGGATCCTCGGCATAGATGCGGCTCTCGATGGCCCAGCCGTTGATCTTCAGGTCGGCCTGGCCGAACGCCATCTTTTCCCCAGCGGCCGAGCGGATCATCTGCTCGACCAAATCGAGGCCCGTGATCAGCTCGGTGACCGGGTGCTCGACCTGCAGGCGGGTGTTCATCTCCAGGAAGAAGAAGCTCTTGTCCTGGCCGGCCACGAACTCGACCGTGCCGGCGCTGTCGTAGTTCACCGCCTTGGCCAGGGCCACGGCCTGGGCGCCCATGGCCTGGCGGGTCGCCTCGTCCAATAGAGGCGACGGCGCCTCCTCGATGACCTTCTGGTTGCGGCGCTGGATCGAGCACTCGCGCTCGAACAGGTGGACGACGTTGCCGTGCTTGTCGCCCAGCACCTGGATCTCGATGTGGCGCGGGCTCTCGATGAACTTCTCGATGAAGATCCGGTCGTCGCCGAAGCTGGCCTTGGCCTCGGCCCGCACGGCCGGGAAGCCTTCCTCGACGTCCTGGCGGTTCCAAGCCACGCGGATGCCCTTGCCGCCGCCGCCGGCCGAGGCCTTGATCATCACGGGGTAGCCGACCTGCTCGGAGATGGTCACCGCATGGGCCGTGTCAGCGATCTCGCCGATATGGCCGGGCACGCAGGACACGCCGGCCTTCTCGGCGAACTTCTTGCTCTCGATCTTGTCGCCCATGGCCGAGATGGCGCCGGGATTGGGACCGATGAACACGATCCCCTCGTCGGCGCAGCGCTGGGCGAAGCTGGCGTTCTCGGACAGGAAGCCGAAACCCGGGTGCACGGCCTGGGCGCCGGTCTGCTTGCAGGCGGCGATGATCTTATCGGCGACGAGATAGCTCTGGGCGGCCGGCGAAGCCCCGATGTGCACCGTCTCGTCGGCCATCTCGACGGCCAGGCTGCCCGCGTCGGCGTCCGAATAGACGACCACCGTCTTGATCCCCAGCCGGCGGCAGGTCTTGATCACCCGCACAGCGATCTCGCCCCGATTGGCGATCAGGATCTTCGTGAACATCGGCAACTTCCGCCCATCGTTTTTGTGCTTTGCAGCATGGCCTATCAGGCCTTCGCGGGTTTGCAAGCATGCCCTTACGGCGCTACACCAACCCCTAGGCATGACACCGGTTACCACGAGTAAGGTCCGAGATGTCCGCCATCGGGAGGAGACAGTCCATATGAAGGCGATTTTCCTTGGGTCGGCCTGCGCGCTGATCCTGGCCAACGCGGCCGTCGGGGCCCAAAGCAGCCCATTGGCTTCGGAGCCGGCCCTGCTGTTCAAGGCCTCGGGCGACAAGGGCCTGGTGGCGGACCTCGCCGCCGGCGACCCGGTCCCCAACTTCGCCGACAAGGTCACGCCGATCGACAACGGCAAGGCGGGCAAGGGCTTCCACGCCGAGGACGACGGCGTCGTCTCCTGGAACGCCCCCGGCAACATCCAGGCCCAGCGCGGCACGCTGTCGTTCTTCTGGCGCTCGGGCTATCCGGTCGGGGTCGCCCCGTTCGTGATCTTCCGCGTCGGCTATGCCGACCACTCCAGCTGGGACATGGCGTTCCTGCGCATCGACTGGAACGGCCACGGCTTCGACGCCTTTGTCACCGACAACGGCCTCTCGCGCACCCGCGCGTCGTTCAAGCTGGACAAGAACCCGGCCGCCGACGCCTGGACCCACCYGGCCTTCACCTGGGACGAGACGACCGGCGTCCAGCTGTTCGTCGACGGCAAGCTGGCGGCCAAGACCGAAACCAAGGCGGTCTATGACGCCGGTCTCGACCAGTTCGGCGTCGCCGGCCGCGTGATCGCCCCGCACCAGGTGCAGAGCCGCTATAACTTCACCCGTGGCGGCGATCTGGACGAGCTGCGTGTCTACGACCGTCCGCTGGCCCCCGACACGATCGCCGCCCTGGCCCGCAACGAGACGCCGGCCGCCACCGCGCCGGTGGCGACCCTGGACGATCAGGCCGTCCACGCCGCCTGGAAGCAGCGCTACGGCTGGAACAAGGACCTGCCGCCGCTCCTCGCCGACGCCCAGACCACGATCCGCAAGGTCGAGTTCGCCGACGCCAAGGACCTCAAGCAATGGATGTGGAAGGGCACGGACGGCATCCAGGAGACCACCTGGCCCGGCGTCTACAACCGCTCGCGCCTGCCCGGCCGTGACGACTACTTCCAGCTGCCCGACTGGAACGTCTATGTCGACGGCGGCAAGGCCCTGACGCTGGTTCTGCCCGACGAGCCGGCGAACCGGATCGAGATCCAAGGCCCGGCCTATGGCGACCTGTCGTGGGCCGCCAAAGCGGGCGACAAGGGCGCCAGCGTCGGGACCCGCGCCAAGGATCAGGAACGCACGGTCAACACCCTGGCCCAGCCGCTGAAGGGCGGCGTCCTGACCTTCACCAACGTGGCGCAGGAGACCCCGATCCAGGAGATCTGGGCCTATAACGTGACCGCCGGCGCCGAGCCGAAGGACGCGTTCAAGATGAGCTACACGGTCCGCGCCGACGTGGCGCCGGACTATCTCAATCTGGCCAACCTCAACGCCTATATCGCCGGCCGTCATCCGGCGGGCGAGCGCGCCACCGTCGTAGCCATCCCGGAAGGCGCGCCCACGCGTCCGCGGTCGGCCAGCGACCTCGCCGCCAAGGGCCTGCCGATCGTGCACGTGCTGATCCCGTCGGGGTTCGGCGACGCCCCCGCCGCCAAGCCCCTGGCCCGCAACTGGGCCTATGGCTGGGAGAACGCCCGCGACGGCCTGGACGGCGTCGCCATCGACATCCCCGCTTTGCCCGGCGCCTCTGGGACCACGATCCCGCTGAACATCCAGGTCAAGGACCCGATCTGGCCGGGCCGGAACATGATCGACGTCAGCGTCTCGGTGAAGGCCGGCGAGGCCCGCACCCTATGGCTGGACATGCGCGACCGCATCCTGACGCCTGACAGCCTGTACCTGACCATCGCCGCCGACAGCACCGAGTTCGGCCCCAAGGCCCTGGACGGCGCCAAGATCCGTCTCGTCCTGAAAGACCGCGACAAGGCCAAGGCCGAGCACATCGCCGATCGCCTGAACCAGGTGAAGGACAACTGGGCCTTCCTGGTCGAGGAGCACACCACCTCCAAGCGCCAGGGCCTGTATCGCCGCCTCTATGCCGACATCTCGGACCTGCTGAAGGTGGATCCCGACAACCAGATCGGCCGGGAGTACTGGGGCGACATCACCTATGGCAGCCAGGGCTGGCCAGCTTTCGACCAACCCAAGCCCACCGACGCCACGCCGCTGTGGGCCTTCCGCCAGCTCGAGGACTTGAAGTTGGTCACCAAGTTCGTCGACTGGTGGATCGACGAGCGCCAGGCCGACTACGGGGACTTCGGCGGTGGCCTGTCGGACGACAGCGACCTGCTGCAGCAGTGGCCGGGCCTAGCCCTGATGGGCGTACAGCCGGACAAGATCACGACCTCGCTGAACCGCCTCACCGACGCCGTTTACAAGAACGGCATGTTCACCGACGGCCTGTCGACCATCGTGACCGACGAACTGCACGCCTATGAGGAAGGCATCAACTCCAACGCCGAGGCGATGTACGTCAACTACGGCGATCCTCTGGCGGTCGAGCGGCTGTTCACGACGGTGAAGGCCCTGCCCCGCGTGGTCGACAAGAACCCAGCCGGCCACGTCCACTTCAACACCAACTGGTACAGCGGCAAGATCTCGTACCGTGAAGGCCCGTGGGAGTGGCAGAAGCCGTATTCGTTCGGCGTCACCCATCCCTCCATCCTGATCGCCGACTACAACGGCGACCCGACCGCCCGCGCGACGGTCATCGGCCTGGCCGATGGCTATCTGGCCCACGTGGCCAAGGACGGCTCGTACCCCAACGAGATCAACTGGCGCAGCGACGCCGAGCGCGGCGGCACGGTGCTGCAAGGCTCGGGCGCGGACGGTCCGTTCCAGGTGTTCTGGGCCGCCTATCGCCTGACCGGCGACAAGAAGTACCTGGCCCCGATCACCTGGCGGATCTCCAAGAACGGCATCAAGTCGCTGGGCAGCATCAACGAGAACGCCCTGACGGCCATGAACCTGGGCGAACCCAACAAGGACGCGATCGTCAAGCTGGCGGCCAAGGGCGGCGCGCTCGAGCGCTACGCGGCCTGGAGCCTGACGGGCGACAAGAAGTATCTTGAGGCTCTCTATGCCGACGAGATCCAGTTCAACGCCCAGCACATGTACATGCACACCGAGGGCCATTGGTGGTCCGACCGCGTCGAGTTGCCGTCCGACATCCTGCAACGCTCGCGCCTTGGCGGCATCGCCAACAAACGCGGCCAGATGACGCCGGGCCACGTCGTCTCGTGGCGCTTCGACAACGCCGACGGCGCGGATGTGGCGCTGCTGGTCAAGGACGCTGCCAAGACTGGCTTCAAGGTCGTCGCCTACAACACCACCGACAAGCCGGTGAGCGCGACCATGACCGGCTGGAACGTCGCGCCGGGCCAGTGGAGCCTTAGCCAGGGCTCCGACGCCAACGGCGACGACGCGATCGACGGTTCCGGCGAGACCCGCGCGCTACCGTTCGAGCGCAGCCTTGGAACCAAGGTCACCCTGGCCCCGCGCCAGACCACGGTCATCGACATGAAGCTGGTCACGGCCGGCGACGATCCGGCCAAGCGCGCCGACCTTGGCGTCGGGCGCGGCGACGTGACGGTGAAGGGCTCGGCGGTCACCGCCAAGGTCCACAGCTTGGGCGCCCAGGACGCGGCGGCGGCCAGGCTTGAGCTCGTCGACGCCTCGGGCAAGGTCCTGAACAGCGCCGCTATTCCAGCCCTCAAGGCGCCGCTGGACTTGCTGCCCAAGACCGCTTCGGTGAAGCTGAAGATCCCGGCGGGCGTGAAGGCCTCGGGCCTGCGGGTCCGCATTGTTTCCACCCAGCCCCAGAACACCGCTCTGAACGACGAGGTCGTGCTGCCATGAGAAACTCTCTCGCCCTGATCGCCGCCGGCCTCGTCCTGACCGGCGGCCCGGCCTTGGCCCAGACGGCGGCCCCCGCGCCGACGCCAGCGCYCGCGCCAGCCTATTCCAGCCGCGTGGTCACCTTGGCCGAGGCCAAGACGGTGGCCGCCGCCGCCGAGGCCGAAGCGCGCAAGAACGGCTGGACCATGGTCATCGTCATCCTGGAGTCGAACGGCCAGCAGGTGTTCGCCGAAAAGATGGACGGCACACAGTACGGCTCGAACGAGGTGGCGCTGAAGAAGGCCCACACCTCGGCCAACTTCCGCCGCCCCTCATCCTACTTCCAGGACGCGGTGAAGGCCGGAACGCTGAATTCGATCTTCACCGGCGCGACCGCGGTCGAGGGCGGCGAGCTGCTGCTGGTTGACGGCAAGATCGTCGGCTCGATCGGCGTCTCCGGCGGCACCGGCGCCCAGGACGGAATCGTGGCGCGCGCGGGCGCCGCCACACTCAAATAACTCTTCAACCGACCACCCCGGCGAAAGCCGGGGCCCAGATCGAACCCACGAGCACCTGGAATGCTGGCGCAGTCCGTAGGCGCGAACACCAAAGCCGCTCCGGATGAATCTGGGTCCCGGCCTTCGCCGGGAAGGTCGGATGTTTGGGGTGGGCCTTATCGCTCTGAAAACTCTTTCGCGAACATCGCCTCGTAGCCCGCGATCATCTCTTCCTGTTCGGGGGCGATCAGGCGCGCGACGGCCGCGGCGAAGGTCACCGGGGCCAGGCCCGAAGCGCTGACCAGCTTGCCGTCGGTCACCGCCTTGGCGCTGTCGACATAGTGCTCCGTGCCCGCATAGCCGGGTGTGACGCCCTCCAGCCAGTCCTTGCCGTTCGAGGTGTGCTTGCGCCCCTCGAACAGACCCGCGCGGGCCAGGGCCGTGGTTCCGGCGCAGATGCCCGCTACGACCTTGCCGTCGGCGAAGGCCTGGCGGATCAGCGCCGTGACCGCCGGCGTCTCGCCCTTCGACCATTCGTCGCTGCCGATCAGGATGTAGACGTCGGCGTCGCTCAGCACCGGATCGTCGAAGCGATAGTCGGCCGCGGCCAACACGCCGCCGATCGAGGTCTCCGGATCGCCGGTCGGCGTCGCCACCTCGATCTGCACTTTCACATACTCGCGCAGCAGGGCCAGCACCGCGCCAGCCTCCCAATCGGCCCAGCCTGGTTGGAAAAAGGCGACGGCGACGGTCATGGACGACTCCTGGCTCTCTACCGGATCAACGCCTTAGCGCTTACATTAGCGTTCATGACAGACGCAGCCATCCTTTCAACCGTCGGCTTCGATCTCACGCCGCCGACCGAGCCCGAACGCGAACGCCTGGAGGCCGACCTGACGGCCGAGGAGGCGCGGGTTCTCCTGCATCACGGCACCGAGGCCCCGTTCTGCGGCGGCCTGCTGGGCGAGAAGAGCCCCGGCGTCTATTGCTGCCGCCTCTGCGGCCTGCCGCTGTTCAAGCACGAGACCAAGTTCGAAAGCGGCACCGGCTGGCCCAGCTTCTACGCGCCGTTCGCCGAGGACCACGTGGTCGGCGTGCGCGACGACTCGTACGGCATGGCTCGCATCGAGACCCGTTGCGCCCGTTGCGACAGCCACCAGGGCCATGTCTTCCCGGACGGGCCGGCGCCGACGCGGCTGCGCTACTGCATCAACTCGGTGTCGCTGCAGTTCGTGAAGGCCGGCGATCCCCTGCCCGATCCGTTGCATCGCGGCGATCGGATCGGCTGAGCGCGCCGGAAACACCGGTCTCGCCTCAGCTTTTCTGAATTCCTATCCAGTTGATATGAATTGAGCAGGCCGGCGGGCCGGGCCTATCTGCGGCTCGACGCCTTGAAGCCCTTAGAGTTCGCATGATGACCCCCGCTCCGTACGCCTCCGAAACGCGTCGCTCGGATCGCGACGATCCGCCGATCCTGATCGTGCCGGGCCTCTACAACTCCGGCCCCGACCATTGGCAGAGCCATTGGGAGCGTGAGCTGCCTGGCGCCGAGCGCGTCGACCAGCAGGACTGGGAGCGCCCGCTGCTGGGCGACTGGACGATCAGCTTGGCCGAGGCGGTGCGGCAGCGGCCCGGCGCGATCCTGGTCGCCCACAGCCTGGGCTGCGCCCTCGTCGCCCATTTCGCCCAGGTGACGGGCGGACGCGGGGTCGGCGGGGCGATGCTGGTGGCGCCGGCCGACGTCAATCGCGAGGGCCCGGCCGGTCGCCTGCTGGTGGGGTTCTCGCCGATCCCCCGCCAGCGCCTGCCGTTCCCCAGCCTGGTCGTGGCCAGCCGCGACGACCCCTATGTCGAGATCGACCGCGCCCAGGCCTTCGCCCGCGGCTGGGGCTCGGAGTTCGTCGACCTGGGCCGCGCGGGGCACATCAACGTCGAGTCAGGCCATGGGCCTTGGGTGAAGGGACGCGGGCTGCTGCGTAGTCTGATCCACCGGGTAGAGGCAGCACAGCGCCTCTAGAAGGCGGTGTCCAGGGCCACCGGGGCCCAGACCTCCAGGTCGGCCAGCAGCTTCTGCGCATGGGTGCGGACCATGTCGACCGCATCGGCGCCTAGTTGCAGGCGCAGCGGCGTGACCTCGGCGGCCAGGGCCTTGGCGATGGCCGGGCCCGCCTTGGCCGGGTCGCCAGGCTGGGTGTCGTGCATGGCGTGGGCGAAGTCCCGGGTGGGGCCGACCGTCCCGGCATAGGCGTCGTTGGCCGGCATGTGGCGCATGGCGCCGCCGGCCAAGTTGGTGCGGAAAGAACCGGGCTCGACGATCAGCACCTTGACCCCGAACGGCGCCATCTCGGCCGCCAGCGCCTCCGAGATCCCTTCGAGCGCGAACTTGCTGGCGCTATAGGCCCCGAAGCCCGGCATCGACAGCTGGCCGCCCAGGCTGGAGATATTGACGATCGCGCCGGCCCGCTGGGCGCGGAAGGTCGGCAGGGCCGCCTGGGTCACGGCCACCGCGCCGAAGAAGTTGGTTTCCATCTGGGCGCGCAGTTCGTCCATCGGCGTCTCCTCGACCGCCCCGACCACGCCGTAGCCGGCATTGTTGATCAGCACGTCGATGCGGCCGAAACGGGCCACGGCGGCCTTGATCGCGATCTCGGCGTCGCCGGGCTTGGTGACGTCCAGGGGCTGGACCAGCACCTGGTCGGGAGCCTCGGCGGCGATGGCGGCGAGCTTGTCGACGCTGCGGGCGGCGGCGACGACCTCGTGGCCTTGCTTCAGGGCGTAGCGCGCGAAGGCCTCGCCGAAACCGCTTGAAGCGCCGGTGATGAACCAGACTTGCTCGGACATGGTGTTCTCCTTCGAAACGTGGGGCGCAACGCCGTTGTTCGGAAGATGCATCAAGCTGCCCGGGACGATAATTCTGCTCATATCGCTTAGATTATGCGATATGATCGCATAATGGATCGCGACCTTCTGCTGCACCTGCCCGTCGTCGCCTGCGTGGCGCGTCGCAAGAGCTTCGCCGCCGCCGCGGCCGAGCTCGATCTCAGCGCCTCGGCGGTCAGCCACGCGGTGCGCCTTGTTGAGACGCGCCTGAAGACGCCGATCTTCGCCCGCACGACCCGCAGCGTCGCCCTGACGGAGGCGGGCCAACGGTTCCTCGACCAGACGGCGCCGGCCCTCGATCAGATCCGTGACGCGTTCGAGACCACCCTGGCCCTTCGCGGCCAGGTCACCGGCACGCTGCGGATCAACGCTCCGCGCATCGCCTTCCCGCTGGTGCTGACCGATCTTCTGGCCGCTTCGGCCGTCCGCCATCCGGAGCTGACCGTCGAGGTCGTCAGCCAGGACGCCTCGATCGACATCGTCGCCGAGGGCTACGACGCCGGCGTGCGACTGGGCGAGATGATCGCCGAGGACATGGTCGCCGTGCGCCTGACCCCGCCGCTGCGGGCGATCATGGTCGCCTCGCCAGCCTATCTGGGTCGCGCGGGCGAACCTCGCGCCCTGGCGGATCTGCAGCATCACGCCTGCATCGGCTATCGCCAGCTGGCCTCGGGCGCCGCCTATGCCTGGGATCTCAGCGAGAACGGGCGCGACGTCGCTCTTTCCGTGCGCGGCCCCGCCCGCGTCACCGACTCGATGGCGGCGCTGGACCTGGCCATGGCCGGCGTCGGCGTCGCCTATCTGTTCGAGCCTATCGCACGCCGCGCCCTGGCCGCCGGCCAGGTGCGCCAGGTCCTGCCGACCAGCGCCATCGAAGAGCCCGGGCTCTTCCTCTACTTCCCACGCCGCGCCGCCGAAGCGCCCAAGCTGCGGGCCTTCATCGACCTGGCCCGCGCGCGGCTGGCCAGTCAGGTCTCGATCTGAAGAAGAGAGAGTTGGTGCGGGCGGTCGGGGTCGAACCGACACTCCTTTCGGAACCGGATTTTGAGTCCGGCGCGTCTACCAGTTTCACCACGCCCGCGTGCTTCGCCTTCGCGAAGGGTGGTCTTCCTAGCAGGCGTCGCGGACGAATTCCAGTGCCGCGACACCCGCTCTTCGTCATGCCGTTTTCTACGGCGGCGAGATCGTTTCGCCGCCGGTCAGCTGGATGGCCGCGGTCTCGAGGTGGTCCAGCAGGCGCTTGAACATCGCCACCTCGCTGGGCGCCAGCCCCGCCAACAGGGTCGCCTCGTAGGCCAGGGCCAAAGGCGCGATCTCGGCGAACAGACGCCGGCCGGCGGCCGTCAGCTCCAGCGTGTGCGAGCGGCGATCCGAACGAACCGTGGTGCGGGCCACCAGACGTCGGACCACCAATTCCTGAGCCGCGCGGCTGACCCGGACCTTGTCCATGGCCGTGCGCGTGACGGCGGTGTGCTGGGTCAGGTTGCCCTCGGCCAGCACCGACATCAGCCGCCATTGCGGAATGGTCAGGCCGAAGCGGTCCTCGTAGGCCCGCGCGATCAGGCGACTGACCGCCGCCGAGGCCGTGGCCAGCTTGTACGGCACATACTCAATCAGGCTGACGCCGGTTTCAGGCGCTTCGGACGCGCCAGGGGTGATCGGAGAGACCGTCGCGGTCATATCCCTTCCTTTCGTCCTCCCAAGCGTGACCGCCTTCAAGGAGGAGCGGCCTTCGCCAATCCGTTTCGCGTTTCCGGGCCTTGGCGTTTGGGCCCACGCGTTATCTTGGTGTGAGCGTCCTCCGCCGAAGGCTCAACGCCTCGGCGAGTTCGCCCGAACGAAGAAGCAGTTTCGCACGCCGCTTGGGCAGAGAATAGTCGTCTCGCCTTCCTGAACGGCGTTCTTATGCCCCCAGCCCCCTTGCCGGGCGATCAATCGCGCTCGGACAGGCCCAGCTTGAGTTTCGGCAACGGCTTGGTCTCGGTCAGGGCCTTCTGGCAGTCCTGGATCTCGCGCAGGCAGTTCGGGCGATTCCAGAAGTCCGAGAACTCGGCGACCGCCAGGCGCAGCTGCTGCATGTATTCCTTGTGATCCAAGGGCTTGGGCGCTTCGTCCTTGTGGCCATGGTCGTCATGGCCGTGTGGATCGGGCTTGTGCGGATGGGTGATGACCACCGTCTGTGGCGCGAGAATCGTCACGTTGCGGGTCAGGACGCCGACGTCGGCGCCGTGCTCCTTGGAATCGCCCGGACGGTGCGAATCGTGGCCGTGGGTCTTGTCGTGGTCCTTGCCGTGGCCGCCATGACCGCCGCCGTGTTTGTCGTCCTTCTTCTCTTCAGGCGGATCGCCTTTCATGGCCTTGGCCAGATGCTCGAAGGCCTTGGCGCTCGGGCCGCCGAATGCCAGCACCGGGCCGACCCGAAGCTTGACCTCGTCGATCAGGTCCTGGGCCTTGACCACCAGTTCGCCGGAATGGGCGCTGCTGGCCGACACGCACTTGGCCTTCACGGCTTCGTGGATGATTTTCGGCACATCGCTACGCTTTTCGCCCTTGTCGCCGCGCCCGGTCAGCCGACCTGCGAAGAAGGCCAGGCCCGCGATGGCCAGGCCCGCCAGGATCAGCAGGAACACAAGAGTCGGGTCGAACACCGGCACCGGCTGATCGACCGGAAATTCTGACTGGTACACCGGAGCCCCCTCGGTCCACGCGAAGCGCCATCGATGGCGCTTCCCATGGTTAACGCAACAGCGTTATCGATGCACGGCCAAGCTGCTCAAAACGGGCGGGAAATGAGTTTGGTGGCGCGGACGCCGCTGTCATAGCGCGACGGCCCGCCATAGACGGTCACCTCGCAGAGGATGTCGCCGCCCTCGTCCGAGGCCCAGATGTAGCTGCGCTCGACCTCGACATAGCGGCCCGCGGGCGAGATGCCTTCGAAGGTGTCGCCCCAGGGGACGACCGCCTTCAGGTCCTGCCAGCGCAGGGTCACGGCGCGCGAAAGCTCGTCGCGCGCCATCGCCTCGAGGTCAGGGTCGGGATCGCTCACGCGCCTTAGGCTTCGGCCGTGTCGCGGAAATAGGCCTCGACGTCGCCCTGCAGCTTGATGGTCATGGGGTTGCCCTTGCGGTCCATGGTCTTGCCGGCGGCCACCCGCACCCAGCGCTCGCTGATGCAGTATTCCTCGACATTGGTCTTTTCGACGCCCTTGAAGCGGATGCCGATGCCGCGTTCCAGCAGGTCGGCATTGTAGTGCGGGCTGTCCGGGTTGACGGAGAGGCGGTCGGGAGGCGTGTCGCTCATGGTCTTCAGCTTTCGTCCAGGCCGCGCGGCCTATGTCTTGGCCGGCGGTCATAGCCACGAAACGCCGAAAATCCAACTGTGGCGAGGCGCCTCCGTCTCCACTTAGTCCTGCGCGTCTTCCTTGACCGGGTCGGCGATCGAGACCGCGCCATCGTTGTTGGTGTCATGGTGGTTGAACATTCGCCAGCCGGAATAGTCGAACTCGGCGCGGGTGATGGCGCCGCTCTTGTCGCTGTCCAAAACGCCGAAGCGGATATTGACCTGACGCATCTGGCGCACGCGCTCTTCCTCCCTGTCCGCGGCCGTGCGATCCGAGGCGGCTAGCGTCTTCTCCAGGCGCGCCTTGAACTCGCCGACATATTCGGCCTGCGAGAACGAGCCATTGTTGTCGGCGTCGGTCCTGGCGAACTGGATCGCGCGGGTGGCGGCGAATTCGTCCTTGGAGACGACGCCGTCGCCGTTCTGGTCCTGCTCCTTGATGAAGGTGTCGCGCGCGTGCGAGGCGGCATGGGCGGCGCCGGTGGTCAGGACGGCGGCCAGGGTGACGGTCAGGATAGCGCGGGTCTTCATGGGATGTCCTAGCGGAGGGATTCGAAGGTCAGGGCGTAGGTGAAGCTTTGGCCGGGCTGGCCGGCGGCGGCGGGCGCGACGCGGTAGCGGCTCTGGACCTGGTAGACGCCTGACTTGTCGACCTTGACGGCGAAGCGACCCTTGGTGTCGCTGGTCACCGTCGTCGGCGCGCTCTTGCTGTCGGCGTAGCGGTCGTCGGCGCCTTGCAGGGTGATTGGCTGGCCCGCGAGCGGCTTGCCGTCGAACATCACCTCGAACACCGCCTCCTGGCCGGTGACGATCTTGCTGGGATGGGTGACCGCCTTGAATTCCAGCCCCTTGCCGATTGGCGCCAAAGCCGCCTCGTTCGGGGCGCCGCGCGTCACATAGACCTCGGTCAGGGTCATGCTCTGCATGTCGATCGCGTCGGCCGGAGCCTTCTCGCCCTCGAAGAACTTCCACTCCCCGTTGACCAGGGCCGCCTTGGCGGTTCGACCGGCGCGCTGGCCCGTGGTGATGCGGTAGGTGCCAGGCTTCTCGGTGACTGCTTCCACCAGCGCCAGCTCGCGCAGGTAGGTCGGGGTCAGGGGCGTGCGGACGCCGTCGGGCCCGACCACCGCCCAAGCGTCGGACTTCATCACCACCTCTGGCGTGAAGAAGTTTTCGGTGAACGAGCCCTGCACCGTGACGATCTTGCGGTCGGACGCGTCGAACACGGTGGGCAGCAGATAGGGCGAATGGGCTTGAGCGGCCCCGGGCGCCAGCGCGCCGGTGAGGCAGAGCAGAAGCGCGCCGCCCATCAGGCCCGCGCGGAGAGATCGGATCATCGAGAACACCCCAGGCGCCGCTCCAGTCGCGKCGGACTCGGCATATTGCGAATAGTTCTGAGAATCAATTGCAAATAGCTTGACCGGTTGGACAGGCGGCTCTAGGCCAACGCCATCAACTGCGAACCATTCGCATCTACACCATCGAGGGGATATTGATGTCTCGCCTGAAGTTGGCCGCCCTGATGGCCGCCTCGACCGCCGCCCTGCTGGCGACCGCCGTTCACGCCGCCGAGTCGACGCCGGCCGCCGACGCGGTCGAACTCGACAAGGTCACCGTCACCGCCACCCGCTCCGAGAAGACGGTGTCCGAGGCTCCGGTGACGGTCAGCGTCATCTCGTCGGACGAGATCGAGGACGGGCTGGTCCGCGACATCAAGGACCTGGTCCGCGACGAACCCGGCGTGTCGGTGCGCAGCGCGCCCGCCCGCTTTACCGCCGCGGGCGCCTCAACCGGCCGCGACGGCAATGCCGGCTTCAACATTCGGGGCCTGGAAGGCAACCGCGTGCTGATCGTCCTCGATGGCGTGCGCGTGCCGGACGGCTTCGCCTTCGGCGCCCAGTCGGTGGGTCGCGGCGATCAGGTGGACCTGGACCTGCTGAAGTCGGTCGAGATCGTGCGTGGCCCCGCCTCGGCCCTCTATGGCGCCGACGGCCTGGCCGGTTCGGTCAGCTTCATCACCAAGGATCCGTCCGATATCCTGAAGGGCGACCAGAGTTTCGCCGGCCGCGCTCGCGTCGGCTACGCCTCGGCCGACAAAAGCTGGACCGAAAGCCTGGTGCTGGCCGGCAAGTCCGATCGCTGGGAGGCGCTGTTCGCCTATACCCGCCGCGACGGCGAGGGCCAGAAGACGGCGGGGACCAACGACTCGGCCAATGTCGATCGCACCACCGCCAATCCCGAGGACAACCAGTCCAACGCGATCCTGGGCAAGCTGGTCTACAGTCCCGACGACAAGAACCGCTTCCGCCTGACGCTCGACCACCTGGACCGCGACGTCGACTGGACCGTGTTTTCGGCCATCGCCAAGCCGCCCCTGGCCGCGACTAGCGTGATCGGCTTGACCGCCTTCGACAAGCTGCGTCGCGACCGCGCCACGCTGGACCACCGCTTCGATGGCGGCGGCGGCCTGATCAGCGCCGCCCGCACCTCGCTGTACTGGCAGAAGAGCAAGACCCGGCAGTTCTCGGCCGAGGACCGCAACACCGCCGCGGACCGCACCCGCGACGCCACCTTCGACAACCGGGTGCTGGGCGCCAGCGTCGAGCTGCACAGCGTGTTCGACAGCGGATCGGTGAAGCACGAGGTCGTCTGGGGCGGTGACGCCTCGATCACCCGTCAGCAGGGCACACGCGACGGCACGGTCCCACCGGTCGGCGAGACCTTCCCCGCCAAGGCCTTCCCGACCACCGACTACACCTTGGCCGGCCTCTATGTTCAGGACGAGATCACGGCGGGTCCGCTGACGATCTATCCGGCCGTCCGCTTCGACTACTACAAGCTGGATCCGAAGGCCGATCCGCTGTTCACGACCGCCAGTTCAGGTCAGAGCGACAGCCACGTCTCGCCGAAGCTGGGGCTGGTCTGGGACGCCACGGACCTGGTCACCGTGTTCGCCAATGTCGCAGCGGGCTTCAAGGCCCCCTCCCCGTCGCAGGTCAACACCGGCTTCGCCAACCTGGTCTCGAACTACAGGTCGATTTCGAACCCGAACCTGAAGCCCGAGACCAGCCGGACCCTGGAAGCCGGCTTTCGAATGCATCGTGGCGGCTGGCGCGTGGCGCTCACCGGCTTCACCGGCGAGTACGACGACTTCATCGAGCAGGTTCAGGTCGGCGGGAACTTCACCGCCGCCAATCCGGCCGTCTACCAATACGTCAACCTGTCGGGCGTGAAGGTCAGTGGGGCCGAGGCCAAGGGCTCGTTCGAGCTGGGCGCCGGCTTCACCGCCCGGGCCGCCGCCTCCTACGCACGCGGCGCCTCGCGCACGAACGGGGTCAACACGCCCCTGACCTCGATCGATCCGGTCAAGCTGACCGCCGGCCTGGCCTATCGCGCGCCGACCGGCAAGTTCGGCGGCGACCTCAGCGTCATCCATTCGGACCGCAAGACCGTCGGCCGCTCAGGCCTGGCTTGCGCCGGGGCGAGCGGCAGCTCGGCCAACAACTGCTTCATGCCCCCCTCGTTCACCGTCGCTGACCTGACGGCGTGGTGGGCGGTGACCGAGGCCGTGACCGTACGCGGCGGCGTCTTCAACCTGACCGATGAGCGGTACTGGTGGTGGAGCGACGCTCGCGGCCTCGCCGACAACGCCACCGTCAAGGACGGCTACACCCAGCCGGGCCGGAACTACAGCGTCTCCCTGTCGCTGAAGTTCTGACCGGACTGGAGGCGCGCGCGGGCGGGAAGCCGCGCGCGCCGACATCCTTGCGGACAAGCTCGTCGCGCCCTGCTAGCTACCGGGGCCACACGTTTCCTCGGAGTCCGCATGCTGCGTCGCCTCTACGACTGGGTCATGGGCCTGGCCGCTTCCCGTCACGCTCCACTGAGCCTGTTCGCGGTCTCGTTCGCCGAGAGCTCGTTCTTTCCGATCCCGCCGGACGTGATGCTGGCGCCGATGTGCCTGGCCAAGCCGGAGAAGGCCTGGCGCTACGCCCTGATCTGCACGATCGCCTCGGTGCTGGGCGGCTGCCTGGGCTATGCGATTGGGTATTTCCTGCGCGACTTCGGCCTGTGGATGATGGCCGCGACCGGCCACGCCGGCGGCCTGGAGCAGTTCCAGTGCTGGTATGGCAAGTACGGCGTCTGGGTGATCCTGGCCAAGGGCCTGACGCCGATCCCCTACAAGCTGGTGACCATCGCCTCGGGCCTGGCCGCCTTCAGCTTCCCGATGTTCATCGCCGCCTCGACCGTGACCCGCGCCGCGCGTTTCTTCCTGGTGGCCTTCATCATCAAGAAGTTCGGCCCGACCCTGCTGCCGATCGTCGAGCGTCGCCTGGCGCTATTCGCCGGAATTTTGATCGCGCTCCTTGTCATTGGCCTGACCGCCAGCCACTTCATCGGTGGGGGCGGACATGGTGGAGCTTGCGCCGCATGACGAACGAAGAGCGTAAGACGAGCGTCGATAGCGGCACCTTTGTCGGCCGAGTCTACGACCTGGTGACCCGCCACTGGCCGCTGATCGCCTTCCTGAGCAGCGCCGCGATGCTGGCCATCGCCCATGCGTTCGAGACCTTCGGTCACCTCGCCCCCTGCCATCTCTGCCTGAAGGCTCGCGAGGTCTATTGGGTGGCCGGCGCCGTCGGCCTGGTGGCTTTCGCCCTTCAGCGCACACCGCTGGCCGGTCGCCTGCGCGCGCCCGCCAACCTGCTGCTGGCGGCGATCTTCCTGTACGGGACCGGGCTGGCGGTCTTCCACGCCGGCGTCGAGTGGAAGTGGTGGCCGGGCCCGACCACCTGCACGGGCAGCGGCGTGGCCAGTGCGGCCAATCTGACCGCCATGCTGAACGGCACGATGAAGATCAAGCCGCCGATGTGCGACAAGGCCGCCTGGGTGTTCCTGGGCCTGTCGATGGCCGGCTGGAACGCGCTGGTCTCGCTGAAGCTGGCCGTGTGGTCGGTCCTGGCCGGCCTGCGCAAGGCGGAGACACTCCAATGACCAAGCCGGTCCCGCCCCGTCCTGGCCAGGGCGCGCTGCGCGCCCGTCTCGCCGAGATCCTGCGCGTGGACCAGGCTGGCGAGCTGGCGGCCGTCCACATCTATCGCGGCCAGGCGGCGGTGATGCGCGCCAGCCCCGGCCGCGAGCGGATCGCCGACCAATTGAAGGAGATGGAGGGCCACGAACAGGTCCATCTGACTCGCTTCAACGAACTGCTGACCGAGCGACAGGTGCGCCCGACCCTGATGTCGCCGGTCTGGCGCGCGGCCGCCTTCGCGCTGGGCGCCGGCACCGCCCTGCTCGGTGACAAGGCCGCCCATGCCTGCACTGAGGCCGTCGAGAACGTCATCGAGCAGCACTACGCCGGTCAGATCGAGGAGCTGAAGGACCGCGATCCGGCCCTGGCCGCCGAGCTGACCCAGTTCCGCGACGACGAGCTGGCGCATCGCGACCTGGCGATCGAAGAAGGCGCCCACGAAGCGACCGCCTATCCGCTGCTGACCGCCGTGATCCAGGCCGGCTGCCGCGCGGCCATCAAGATCAGCGAGAAGATCTAAAGCCAAAGCTTGGCGGCCGTCCCGCGCCGGCCTACCGATACGCCCCAACGAGATCTTCGTGTTGGGGAGTCGCTCCTTGTCGTTCCGTACCCTCGCCGCCTGCGCGGCGTCGCTGCTCGCGCTCTCCACGGGCTTCGCTCTCGCGGCGGAGCCGCTCAAGACCAGCGAACTGTCCCTCAGCACTGGCGGCCCGATGCCCGCCGAACAGCAGGCGCTGGGCTTCGACCACGCCGACCTGAAGTTCAAGATCCTACCGGACAAGAAGGCGATCGAGGGCGAGGCGACCCTGACCTTCACGGCCAAGACCCCGCTGGACAAGCTGGTGCTGGACTTCGACCGCGTCTTCGCGGTCCGCATGCTGACCGTCGACGGCAAGGCGCTGAAGCCCTCGGCCTGGAGCAATCCCGAAGGCCGGATGACCATCACCCTCCCGAAGAAGGTCGCCAAAGGCCGGCAAGTGACCGTGGTCGTGACCTATGACGGCGTTCCGCTGGAGGCTAAGCGCGCGCCCTGGGACGGCGGCTTCGTCTGGAGCAAGACCGAGACCGGCGAGCCGTGGATCGCCACCGCCGTCCAGGGCGACGGCTGCGATATCTTCTGGCCCTGCATCGACTATCCGACCGGCGAGCCGAAGCTGGTCGACCTGCACATCACCATCCCCGCCCCGCTGGTCGCGCCCGCCAACGGCGTGTTCCTGGGCATGAGCGAGAAGGACGGCTGGCGCACCTACAACTGGCGGGCCAAGAACCCTAACACCTACGCCATCGCCCTGGACGTCGGCCCCTACGAGGAGCTGACCGCCAGCTACAAGAGCCGCTTCGGCGACAGCTTCCCGATGTCGTTCTGGTACCTGAAGGGCAACGCGGAAAAGGCCAAGGGCCTGTTCGCCGAGTTCGCGCCGATGCTGGACTTCTACGAGCAGATGATCGGCCCCTACCCGTTCCGCGACGAGAAGATGGGCGTGGTCGAGACTCCGCACTTGGGCATGGAGCACCAGACCATCAACGCCTACGGCAACAAGTACGCCAAGGAGGCCTACGGCTTCGACTGGCTGCTGCAGCACGAGTTCGCCCACGAGTGGTTCGGCAACCAGCTGACCAACAACGACAACGACGACATGTGGCTGCACGAGGGCTACGGCAGCTACATGCAGCCGCTGATGTCGCAATGGCTGCACGGCGACATGGAGTACATGGCGCGCCTGAACCAGATGCGGGTCGACACCAAGAACCGGTTTCCGATCGTCTCGGGCAAGCAGCTCAAGGAAGACGACGTCTACAACGCCGATCGCGGGCCCGGGAACGACATCTACTTCAAGGCCGCCAACGTCCTGCACACTCTGCGGACGCTGATCGGCGACGAAGCCTTCTTCAAGATCACCCGCATCGCCGTCTACGGCCGCGACGACCCGAAGCCGGGCAATTTCTCGACCCGCTATCTGGGAACCAAGGACTTCATCAAGATCGTCAACCAGGTCACCGGCAAGGACTATGGCTGGTTCTTCGACGTCTATCTGTACGAGGCCCAGCAGCCCGAGCTGATCGAGACCCGCGACGGCGGCGATCTCGTGCTGCGCTGGAAAGCGCCGAAGGACAAGCCGTTCCCGATGCCGATCGAGGTCAAGGTCGGCGACAAGATCGTCACCCTGCCGATGGCCGATGGAACCGGCCGCGTAGCGGTCGGCGGCGCCGTCCCGGTGATCGTCGATCCGGCCTCGAAGGTCCTGCGCCGCCAGCCCTATCTGGAAGTGTTCCAGGCTTGGAAGAAGGCCAAGGACGACGCCGCCAAGGCCGAAGCCGAGGCCAAGAAAAAGGCCGAGGCGGAGAAGAAATAGGCCCGGGCTCGGCGGGCGCGGTCATCTCTCGTTGACCCTGCCCGTTTACCGAATGGCGCGACCTTCACGGTTAGGATGGTGACGTCTCCGGAGATCGCGTTCCATGTTCAAGCCCGTCCACTTCGTCGCCGCCGCGCGTCTCGCGCTGCTGGTCGGCTCCTTGACCGTGGCGGTCCTGACCCTGGGGCCGTTCCAGGGGCTGGAGCAGGTGTTCGGGCTCAGCGACAAGGCCGCACACGCGATCGCGTTCGGCGGCCTGCTGGCGATCTCGTTCCTGGCCTTCCCTCGCATGCGCCGCAACGACCTGGCGATCGCAGCCCTGGTCCTGGGCGCGGCGGTCGAGGTGGCCCAGATCATCGCTCACCGTGACGGCAACCTCCCCGACTGGCTGGCCGACGCGGCCGGCATTCTGACGATCTACGGCGCGGGCATGATCGAGACCGTGCGCAAGATGGCCCGCGAGCAGGGCGACCTGACCTTCGTTCAGATCGCCTCCATGGACCGCCGCCGCGGCCGCCGCCGCCAGGCGACGGCGTTCGAGCCGGCGACGGCGGAACCTTCGTTTGGTGAAATGGACGGCGTGGTCAGCTTCGCCGAGCGCGCCGCCCGTCGTTTCCCCGCCCGCTAAGACGGCGCGTCAGGTGATCCGTTTGACGCTGACCGGGTCGCTGCCCGGGAAGCTCTCTTCCAGGCCTTCGTCCAGCAGGGCTTCCTGACGGTTCTCCGACTTGGCGACCTTGGCGGCCAGTTGATCGTGCTTCTCGCCCTCTTGCAGCGGGCGCTTGGCTTCGCGAGCATGCGGCGCGTCGATGTGCTTGTCTTCCGCCCGGATCTTGCCCTCGGCGGCCATGTCAGCCGTCGACGCGGCGGTGCCGTGGGTGAAGTGGCGTTGGTTGTCCCCGTCGGTCTGGTGTCGGGTCATGGCGTGTCTCCCGTGGCTTTTTTGCCTCGGATGATAAAACCCGCCGGCTCAGGTTCGGGTTGCACGGCGCCATCCCTATTCGCGGGCCAGTCTCGGCGCTTCAATATTTTTCGCGAAAGCCCGGAACCTTCGCCGTAGGCCTGCATTTTAGGCTCAGCTTGGCGGTCAGATCCCCTTCCGCCTCATAGCCGACGGCCCGGGATGCCATTCCTCAAAACGCCAGCCCGGGCCGTTTTGCTGTCTCGATCGGAGCGCCTCAGGCCTCCAGCTCGATGTCCCAATACAGATAGTCCAGCCAGCTGACGTGCAGCCGCCCCGGCGGGAACCTGCGTCCGCGGTCCTGCAGCTCGTGCATCGACGGCCGCCTGGCGTGGTGGAACGGCTGCATCCCCGCTTCGCGCGGCGTGCGGCCGCCCTTGCTGAGATTGCACGGCGCGCAGGCGGTGACGATGTTCTCCCAGGTGGTCCGGCCGCCGCGCGAGCGCGGGATCACGTGGTCGAAGGTCAGATCCTCGGGCGAGCCGCAATATTGGCAGCTGAACGAGTCGCGCAGGAACAGGTTGAAACGGGTGAAGGCCGGCGGACGGTCCTGAGGGACGTACTGCTTCAGCGACACCACGCTGGGCAGCCGCATCTCGAACGACGGCGAATGGACCACCTGGTCGTAGCTGGCGACGACGTCGACTCGGTCCAGGAACACCGCCTTGATCACCTCCTGCCAGGGCCAGAGGGACAGCGGATAATAGCTGAGCGGCCGGAAGTCGGCGTTGAGCACCAAGGCTGGCATGCCAGACGGTGGGCGCGTGAGGACCTGCATCAGATCCCCCCCTCGAAACGGGCGGCGGAACGCCCGGAACCCAAGCCCATGGGGCTTCGGCTGATGAAGTACGCGACAGGACTGAAGACGGGCCTCCTTCCTACGCAATTCTGGGAATCGCCATCCATTCCCGAACGCAAGGAAAGGATGGTCCAAGTCGGCGACAGAACCAAGACATCTCGCCGACGGTATTGTTTATCGCGTGCCTGTGCCGGAACCGCGGCCACTCTCCGCCGCCACGGTCGGCTCTAGAAAGGCGCGATCTCGCGGCGTTTTACAGCGCCGTAGCAGGCCCACAGCAGGTGAGCGGCCACGCCGCGATAAGGGCGCCACAGCTCGGCCCGCTTGTAGGCCTGCTTCTCAGTGGGCCGAACCTCGGCCTTGTCGGCCCAGCGCATGGCCTCCTGCAGGGCGATGTCGCCGCCGGGGAACATGTCCATGCGGCCCTGGGTGAACATCAGATAGACCTCGGCCGTCCAGCGGCCGATGCCGGTGATGGCGGTCAAGGCCGCCACGGCCTCGTCGTCCGATAGCTCCGAAAGAGCGTCGAAGTCGCAGGCGCCGGTGACATGGGCCTCGGCGAGGGCGCGAGCGTAGCGCGCCTTGGGGCGCGAGAGACCCAGGGACAGCAGATAGGCCTCCTCATGGCCGATCACGACGTCCGGGGTCATCTCCGGCAGACCCGCCTGGACCCGCGCCCAGATGGCGGCGGCCGAGGCCAGGGACACCTGCTGCTGCACGACCATCTTCAGCAGGCCCGGAAAACCGCCCATGCTGACGCGCCATTCGAACGGCGGCGTGACGGCCTCCATCGCGGCCAGGGCCGGATCGATGGCAGCCAGATGCTTGCGAGCTTCGAGCAGGGCTTCGGCGGTCGGCGGGACGAACATCATTCGCAGGTGGCGTAGCCCGACCCGAATGACAATCCGGTTCTTGCTGAACTACCCGATCGCCGTGATCTCGATCTCGCCGCCGGGCGCGGGCGAGACGTCCCCGACGACCTTGCCCAACAGGGCGCGGGCGATCGGAGCGACGTAGGAGATCGAGCCCTGGGCCGGATCGGCCTCGTCCTCGCCGACGATGCGGAAGGTCTGCACGCGGCCGTCCTCGCGCTCGAAGGTCACGCGGTCGCCGAACTGCACGACGGTCTTGGCCGGGTCGCGCTCCAGAAGCTGGGCGGTCGCCCGGCGCGCCGACCAGTAGCGCAGGTCGCGGGTGGCGCGGGCCATGGCGGTGCGGTCGCCGTCGGCCGCGCCGCCGGCGCTCTGGGCCGCCGAATAGGCCGCGCGCGCGGACGCCAGCTCGGCCTCGATCTGGGCCAAGCCTTCGGGCGTGACGATATTGGGCTGGGTGGAGATCGGGCGATCGGGCAGATCCGCCGCGAAGGCTTCGCTGTCGCCCTCTTTCGTGAAGGCGACGCTCATAGCCGGAAAATGTCTTGGATCATGGAAGAAGCCTGCGACGCATACGGAAGAAACGGCGTCGAAGGCCTAACGCGTCTTCGGTCCAGTTAGCTCCCCTTCCGGAGAGGTTCAAGCGGGCCGAACGCGGCGGCGGGTGGCTTCCTCCCCGCTAGATCCGGGATCGAAAGCGCCAGTTCCGCCGAGCGCGAGCAATCAGTCTTACAGCACCACGCCGGCGACAGCGGCGGCGAGGCCCAGGGCGATCACGAGGAAGTAGCCGGCGGCCAGGCGGTCGAAGGCGTTTTCAAAGGCGTTGAGCGTCCGTTGCATGATGATGGTCCCTCTCTTTGGTCATGTCCCAACCCCCGATGGGTCATTGGCCACCCTGAGGGCTGAACCAATCTGGACAGTGCTTAGATAGCGCAAATCTAAACGCCGTCAAGATCATCTTTACAGCGTTTGGATGAAATTTTAGAAAGGTGTGGTTACAGTGAGGCCCGATGACCACAGCCACCGCCGAATCCCGCCCCTATCACCATGGCGATCTGAGCCGCGCGCTCGTCGACGCCGCGCGCGCGATCCTCGAGCGCGAGGGCCCCTCCGCCCTGTCGCTGCGGGCCGTCGCCCGCGAGGCCGGGGTCAGTCCCGCCGCGCCCTATCACCACTTCAAGGACAAGGCCGAGCTGCTGGAAGCCGTCGCCCACGAGGGCTGGCACGAGCTGGACGTGGCCCTTTCCACGGCCCGCGCCTCGACGCCGGATGCGCGGGTGCGGATGACCAACCTGGGCGTGGCCTATGTCTGCTTCGCTCGCGACAATCCGGCGCTCTATCGCGTGATGTACGACCGCTCGCGCGACAAGGACGCCCTGCCTGACCAGCTGAAAGACGACGGCGCCTATTGCCAGGTMCGCAACACCATCGACGAGAACGCCGGCGGCCAGGCCACCGAGATCGACCTGGAGCTCGCGACCATCGCCGCCTGGTGCGCCGGCCACGGCTTGGCCGAGATGATCGGCTTCAAGCAATTCGCTCCGCTCAAGGAACTTCTGGGCGGCGAGGAGGCCTTTCTCCGCGCCGTGTTCGAGCACCTGGGCATGTTCGCGAAGTTCACGGCTCCCCAGGACTGAGACGTAAGCGTGACCTTCGTCACCCGGTTCGCCCCGTCGCCGACGGGCTATCTGCATCGTGGCCACGCTTTCTCGGCTCTCACCGCCTTCCAGGCCGCGCGCGAAGCTGGCGGCCGTTTCCTGCTGCGCATCGAGGACATCGACGCCACGCGCTGCCGGCCCGAATACGACGCGGCGATCTTCGAGGACTTGGCCTGGCTGGGGCTGGAGTGGGAGGAGCCCGTCCGGCGGCAGTCCGAACATCTGGCCGACTACCATGCGGCCATCGAGACCCTGCGCCAGCGTGGCCTGGTCTATCGCTGCTTCAAGACCCGCAAGGAACTCGACATCGGCCGCGCGCCGCACGAGCCGGCCGTCCCGTATGTCGGCGCGCCCTTGCCCGCGGACGAGGAAGCCAAGCGCCTGGCGCGCGGCGAGGCCTTCGCCTGGCGCCTGTCGCTAGCGGCGGCGCGCGAGGCGCTGGATGGGTTCGAGCGCCTGAGCTTTCTGGAAGACGGCGCGGGACCGAACGGCGAGACGGATTTGATCCAGGCGCGGCCCGAGACCGCCGGCGACATCGTGCTGGCCCGCAAGGACGTCGGTGTCGCCTACCACCTGGCCGTGGTTCACGACGACGCTCTGCAAGGCGTCACCCATGTGATCCGCGGTCAGGATCTGTTCGAAGCGGCGCACATCCAGCGCCTGCTGCAGGCCTTGCTGGGCCTGCCGACGCCGACCTATCGCCATCACGGGCTGCTGCTGGGCCCGGACGGCAAGCGCTACGCCAAGCGCGACAAGGCCGAAACGCTGCGGGAATTGCGGGCGGCGGGGATGACGGCGGATGAGCTAAAACG
>NZ_JBFUJD010000043.1:0-42182 GCF_056401555.1 Caulobacter sp. P4_E5 | reverse complement strand
CACCCCCGCCATTAAATGTCGGAGGACAATAGGCCGATCAGACCCATCTATTCTGAGTCAGAATACGTGCAAAATAGAACAGACTTACTCATATCGTCACGGCGAATGAGCGATATTCAATTCAATTATAAGAACGCGGAAATATACGCTCAAGAAATGTGAGCACGACTGATCCGGATCGCCGCGTCGTCGTCTCGCACGACGGCGCCCAGGGTCGCGGCGACCGCCGCCGCGAAACTTTCGGGCTCGTTGGTCTGGAAGAGACCGACGAAGCGCTCGCGCGCCAGGGCCGGGTCCTCGATGACGATCTGACGGCTGTTGTAGCGGTTGAACAGCCGCGCCGCCTGTTCCAGGCTTTCGCCATCCAACGCGATCTCGCCGTTGCGCCAGGCCAGGCTGCGCTCGATCTCGGATGGGGAGTCCGCGACGGCAGGCGAGGCGGCGCTGGCCAGGATGATGCGGCTGCCGGCCGACAATCGTCGCCGAGGCGCCGTATCCCCCTCGACCCACGCCTCGACCAAGCCCTCGGTGACCATGATGTCGACGCCGTCGCCGGCCTCGTCGCCGCGCCGCACCGAGAAGGCCGTGCCGACGGCGCGGACGCGGACCGATCCCGCCGCCACGACGAACGGGCGCTCGGGGTCCTTGGCGACCTGGAACCAGGCCTCGCCTTCCTTCAGAAGGATCCGCCGCGCCTTGGGCCTCATGGCCACTTCCAGCGCTGTCTTGGTGTTGATCGCCACCAGCGAGCCGTCGGCCAGGGGCACGCGCCGGATCTCGCCCAAGCCCGTGTCCAGCCGCTGCGGCCGCGCGGCCCACAGGCCGATCCCGCCAACCAGCGACGCGGCGATCCCGCCGGCGCCGGCGATCAGCGCGCGCCGGCTGGGACGCTGGGCGACCACGGTCTCGACCGGCGGCGCGGCGCTGGCCAGGGCCCGGCCGCGATCCAGGAAACTGATCGCCGCCTGGGCGCGCAGCAGAGCCCCCGCCCGTCGCGCGTCTCCCTTGAGCCAGGCTCGCAGTTCGGGATCATGCTCGACGTCCAGGCCACGCGCGTCGACGCGGGCGGCCCAGTCGGCCGCCTCCTCGTCAATCTCGCTTGCGGACCGGATGGAGCTCATGAGCCTTGCCGACTGCCGGATGATCCTGTGCTTCCGCTTCCGATAAGGCCCGCAGGATTAAACGCAAGCCCCGCGCCGACTGCATTTCCACCACGTTTTCGGTCACGCCCAAGCGCAGGGCGGTCTCCCGCTGCGACAGGCCGTGGATCCGGCGAAGCGTGAAGATCTGCCGACACCGTTCGGGAAGTCCCTCTATCAGCCGCTGCACCCGCCCCAGTTCGCGACGGCCCGCGACCACGCGTTCCGGAGAGGGCTCTTCATCTACGACGTTCAGCGCGTCGATTTCCGTGACGCAGTCGATGCGAACAATGCGCGCGCGGCGAATTTTCTCGATGGTGATGTTGCGCGCAGTTCGGAAGAAGTAGGCCCGGCCGCTGGCGATGTGGGYGATGCTGTCCAGGGCGGCCAGGCGGCAATAGGTCTCCTGGATCACGTCGTCGACGTCGGCGGGCGCGCTGCCCGATCGGCGCAGCCAGCCGCGCACGTCGGCCTCGTGCGGAAGGATCTGGCCGCCGACGAAGGCGACGATCTCGGCGCGACTCTGTTTCAACGGCCCCTCGACGACGGCGATCCGGACAGGGAAGCGTTCGGGCGAGCCGACCAAACCGGCAACACGCGGCCCGAACTTCAGCCGTCATTGACTGTTCGGCGCCGCCACACGGGGCAGAACTCGGTCGTCGGCGCCTCGAGCGCGAGCCGGCTTGCAAGTTGGCCGAGGATCGCCGACAAAATCCTATCAGTTCCATAGAGTTTTCCGGATGCCGCACCCGCCAGCGCCTGTCATCGCCGTGATCGGCGCGGGGTTCAGCGGCGTCATGACCGCGCTGAACATCCTGCGGCGATCACCGGACGCGAAGGTCATCCTGTTCGAGCGGCGCACCCCAGTCGGACTTGGCGCGGCCTACGCCACCCACAATCCCGGCCACCGGCTGAACGTCCGGGCGGGCAATATGAGCGCCTGGCCGGACCAGCCGGGGCATTTCGTGGCCTGGCTGCGCGGCCGCAACTTCGCCCTGGGCCCCGCCGACTTCGCCACCCGCGCCGACTATGGCCGCTATCTGCAGAGCCTGGTGGCCGAGATCGCCGAGGGCCCGGAAGGCGTCGGACGGCTGGTGGTGACGCCCGACGCGGTCGTCGGCATCGAGCCAGGCGGCGACGGCTGGCGGCTGCAATGCGCCATGGGCCGCGCGGTCACGGCCCACGCCGTCGTCCTGGCCCTGGGCAATCCGCCGCCGGCTCGGCCGCCCGGCATCGACGCGGCCTTCGCCACCTCGCACGCCTATGTCGCCGATCCGTGGCGCTGGAACGCCGCCGACTTGCCGCCCGGACCAGTGATGCTGATCGGCACGGGCCTGACCATGGTCGACGTGGCCCTGTCCCTGAACGACGCCCAGCACGGCCGCCCGATGCTGGCCCTGTCGCGACGCGGCCTGGCCCCGCTGGAGCATGACGGCGCGCCGCCGCTGATCCTTCCCGCCCCACCGGCCAACGACCTTTCGCCGCCGCAGGCCTTCGCCTGGCTGCGCAGCGCGGCGGCCGAGCACGGCTGGCGCACGGCCATTGACGCCACCCGGCCGATGACCCAGGCGCTGTGGCGCGGCTGGTCGGCGGCCCAGAGGCAGGCCTTCCTGCGCCACGCCCGGCCGTTCTGGGAGATCCACCGCCACCGCCTGGCGCCGCAAGTCGCCCGCCGGATCGCCGCCATGCGCGCCACCGGCCAGCTGACCCTGGCCGCCGGCAAGATCCGGAAGCTGACGCTCGAACCCGACGGTTTCGCCCTGTGCCGGTGGCGCGGGCGGGGCGAGCTAGGCGGCTACGTCTTTCGCGCGGCCTCGGTGATCAATTGTACGGGCCCCACCGGCGATATCCTGGCCTCGACGGATCCGCTGATCCAGGACCTGGTCAAGCGCGGCCTGGCCCGCCCCGACCCGCTGCGCCTGGGTTTCGACGTCGACGACAGCGGCCGTGTCCGCGACGTCTCCGGTCAGGCCTCGCCCACCCTACTGGCCGTGGGACCGGCCACGCGCGGCGCGTCGTGGGAGATCACCGCCGTCCCCGACATTCGCGGCCAGACGGTCGCGGTCGCCGACACGGTCCTGGCCGCGCTTCGCCCCTAGAGGTCCAGCGCCGCGGCGTGGATCAGCTGCCCCAGCTTGGTGATCGCGGCGTGGGGCGTGTCGTTGAGCTTCTGGACATAGGCCACCTCCGGCAGCGGCGGCAGGCGGTTGCTGGCCAGCGGCGCGCGCTCGGGCAGGAACAGCGAGGTGCGGCAGGTCACCGCCAGGCCCGCCTGCACCGCCGCGCGCAAGGCCGACAGGCTGGGCGTCTCCAGCGCCACCCGGTACGGCCGGCCGTCGCGCTCCAGCGCCGCCAGGGCGGCGTCGCGGAAGCGGCATGGCGATTCCAGGATGGCGATCGGCAGGACGTCGTTCTCGGCCAGCACCGATTCCCCGTGCCAGACCATCGGGACTACCCGGGCCGCGCGCGGATCGTCGGCCGCGCCCATGCACAGCACCACGTCCAGCCGGTCGGCTTCCAACAGGCCCAGCAGTTCCGGCGATCCGGCCACCCGCACCTGCAGCTGGGTGTCGGGATTGAGCTGGGCGAACCGCGCCAGGACACCAGACAGCAGGGTCTCGGCGAAGTCCTGCACCAGGCCGACCCGCGCGGGCCCCGCCAGGGCGTCGCCGGTCAGGGCCACGACGGCGCGATCGTTGAGCGCCAGGATCTCCCGCGCCCTCGGCAACAGGGTCTGGCCGGCCGGCGTCAGCACCAGCCGCCGCCCCTCGCGGTGGAACAGCGGCGTCAGCACCGTCTCCTCCAGCCGCTTCATCTGCAGGCTCAGCGCCGACTGGGTGACGAACACCCGCTCGGTGGCGCGCAGCATCGAACCGGAGTCGACGATCGCCACGAAACTCCGCAGCAGTTCGGTCGGCAGGTTGGTCACCATCGGGACCCTCTTGAGATTTGCTAATAAGACCCGTGAGTATAAGTCTATTGATTGAGTAGGAATTCAACGTCCTTCTTTCTGGACCCGCGGCGCTTGCGTCGCAACGGTTTCCGACGAGAGAGGACCGCAGTGTCTCTGGCGACGACCTACAGAATTTCTGAAGCTAAGCCGTGGCGGTGGCCCGACCTGGCCCGCGCCCGCTGGCTGTCGCCCCTGGCGCTGCTGGCCCTGTGGGAGCTGGGCGCGCGCGTCGGAGTGATCCCGGCCCGGGTGCTGGCCGCGCCGTCCACGGTCCTGGAGACCTTCTGGACGCTGACCGCCTCGGGCGAGCTGCCGACCAATCTGCTGGTTTCGTTGGCCCGGGCCGGCGCCGGTCTCGGCATCGCGCTCGTGGTGGCCCTGACCTTCGGCCTGCTGTCGGGCCTGTCGCGCTGGGGCGAGACGCTGATCGATCCGCTGATGCAGATCAAGCGGACGATCCCGGTCCTGGCGCTGACCCCGCTGTTCATCGTCTGGTTCGGCATCGGCGAGACCCCCAAGATCGCCCTGATCGCTGTCTCGGCCACCTTCCCGCTGTACCTCAACCTGTTCGCCGGCATCCGCGGCGTCGACGTGCGCCTGGTCGAGGCCGCTCGCAGCTTCGGCCTGCGGGGCTGGAGCCTGGTGCGCGAGGTGATCCTGCCCGGCGCCCTGCCCTCGTTCTTCGTCGGCCTGCGCTACGCCCTGGGCGTCTCGGTGCTGGTGCTGGTGATCTCCGAGCAGATCAACGCCCAAGCCGGCCTGGGCTACCTGGTCAACAACGCCCGCGACTTCATGCGCACCGACATCATCGTCGTCTGCCTCGTCGTCTACGCCCTGCTCGGCCTCGGCGCCGACGCCCTCGTCCGCACGCTGGAGCGCAAGGCGCTGGCGTGGCGCCCCAGCCTCGTGGAGCAATGATCATGGCCGCCCCCCAGCCGCGCCTTCGCCGCCCGGAAATCTCGCGCTCGGCCCCGAAGACCCCCGAGCCGGCCGTACGCCTCTCGAACTTCGTCCGCCGCTTCGGCGACAACACCGTCATCGACGGCCTGGACCTCTCGATCGCCCCCGGCGAGTTCGTCGCCCTGCTGGGCGCCAGCGGCTCGGGCAAGACCACCCTGCTGCGCACCCTGGCCGGCCTCGACTCCCCCGGCGATCAGGACGTGAAGACGCCTGACGCCCGCGCGGTCGTGTTCCAGGACGCGCGCTTGCTGCCGTGGAAGACCGTCTGGCGCAACGTCGCGCTGGGCCTTCCTGGTAGTGACGTCCGGGCCCGCGCTGAGGCGGCGCTCAAGGAAGTGGGCCTTGGGCATCGTCTCGACGCGTGGCCCGGCACGCTTTCGGGTGGGGAGGCCCAGCGCACCGCCCTGGCCCGCGCCCTGGTCCGCGAGCCGGGCCTGCTGCTGCTGGACGAGCCGTTCGCGGCCCTGGACGCCCTGACCCGCCTGAAGATGCACGACCTGGTGCTGTCGCTGTGGCGCGAGCACAGCCCGGCCGTGCTGCTGGTCACCCACGACGTCGACGAGGCCATCGCCTTGGCCGACCGCGTGCTGGTGCTGGACAAGGGCCGCATCGCCGCCGAGGAGCGCATCACGCTGGACCGGCCGCGCACGCCGGACGCCCGCTTCCAGGCCATCCGTCGCCGCTTGCTGAGCCAGCTCGGCGTCGAGTCCGGGCCGGCCCATGGCGAGGGCGCACTGGTCGCTTTCCCGACCGGCGAGGTCGTGCTGTGAACGCGCCGCTCCGTCGCTTCGAAGCTCGAGCGACCTTGCCCGACCTCGACGCAATCCTGCCGCGCCTAACGAAGGCCTTCGCCGCCACCGCCGGCCAGCACGACCGCGAGGCCAGCTTCCCGGTCGACAACTTCCGCCAGCTGCACGAGGCGGGCCTGCTGGCCTTGACCGCGCCCGCCCGGCTGGGGGGCCTGGAGGCCGATCTGCCGACGGCGCTGAAGGTGATCTCGGCCGTGGCGCGCGGCGAGCCGGCGACGGCGCTCGTTTTGGTCATGCAGTACCTGTTCCACGCCTCGGTCGAGGGCCGCTCCGGCTGGCCCGAGCATCTCAAGACCCGGGTCATCGGCGAGGCGATCGAGCACGGGGCCTTGATCAACGCCCTGCGGGTCGAGCCTGACCTCGGCACCCCCGCGCGCGGCGGCCTGCCTGCGACCATCGCCCGCCGCACGCCGGAAGGCTGGCGGATCAGCGGCCGCAAGATCTACTCGACCGGCTCGACCAACCTGACCTGGTTCGTGGTCTGGGCCCGCAGCGACGATGTCGAACCTTTGGTCGGCGGTTGGCTGGTCCGCGCCGACACGCCCGGGATCACGATCGAGGAAACCTGGGACCATCTGGGCCTACGCGCCAGCGCCAGCCACGATGTGGTCTTCGAGGACGTCCTGATCCCGCTGGACCACGCCTTGGACCCGCAACCCGTCGGCGCCCCGCCGCCCTACCCGGCCAGCTTCGCGGCCTGGTCGTCGGTGCTGACCTCGGCGATCTACGACGCCGTCGCCCGTGCGGCTCGCGACTGGCTGGTCGAGTTCCTGGCCAATCGCAAGCCGGCCAACCTGGGCGCGGCGCTGTCGACCCTGCCCCGCTTCCAGGAAGCCGTGGGCGAGATCGACGGCCTGCTGCTGTCCAACCGCATCCTGCTGGCTGCCGCCGCGCGCGGCGAGGTCGACGGCGTCGAGGCCAGCCTGGTCAAGCACCTGGTCACCGAGAACGCCATCAACGCCGTCGAAAAGGCCCTGAAGCTGACGGGCAATCCTGGCCTGACCCGCGCCAACCCGCTGGAGCGCCACCATCGCGACGTGCTCTGCGGCCGGGTCCACACGCCCCAGGCCGACGTGGTGCTGACCAGCGCCGGCCGCGCCGCCTTCGCGGGCCTGGAGACTGGCCGATGAGCCGTATCGTCGTCGCCAGCCAGCTGCCGGAAGTCTTCAACAGCGTCTTCGCCCAGCACGTCGCCGACGCCGAGATCGTCGCCGTCCCGCCCGGCCTGACGACGCCCCTGCCGCCCAAGGCCAGGGTTCTGGTCGCCGCGCCGTTCCGCAAGGCCGGCGGCATTCTGCCCGACCAGCCGCCGCCCGGCTGGCCGTTCGACGTGCGCTGGGTGCAGCTGGTGTCAGTCGGCATCGACTTCTATCCGGACTGGCTGTTCGAGGGGCCCGTCGTCACCTCGGCGCGCGGCTCCTCGGCCGTGGCCCTGGCCGAGTTCGCCCTGGCCGCCATTCTGGCCGAGGCCAAGCGCCTGCCCGAGATCTGGATCGACCAGGCCTCGCACTGGGCGCCGCGACAGCTGAAGCTGGTGGCCGGCTCGACCCTCGGCCTCGTGGGCTTCGGGGCGATCGGCGAAGCCCTGGCCCCGCGCGCCCAGGCGCTGGGCGTCAACGTCCTGGCCGTGCGCCGCTCGGACGCGCCGATCCCGGTGTCCGGCGTCGAGCGGGTCGCCGATCTCAAGACCCTGTTCGAGCGCAGCGACCACGTCGTCCTGGCCGCGCCCGCGACGCCGCAGACCGAGCGGATCGTCAACCGCGACCTGCTGTTGCACGCCAAGCCCGGCCTGCACCTGATCAACATCGCTCGCGGCGCCCTGATCGACGACGAGGCCCTGCTGACGGCGCTGGACGAGGGCCGCGTCGGCCGCGCCAGCCTGGACGTCACCTTCCCCGAACCGCTGCCCGAGGGCCATCCGTTCTACGCCCATCCCAAGGTGCGGCTGTCGCCGCACACCTCGGTACATACGCCCGACACCCGCATCAATCTGGCGACCCGGTTCGCCGAGAACCTCGCTCGCTTCCGGTCCGGCGCGCCTCTGGCCGACGTCGTCGACCTGTCGCGCGGCTACTGAAGGACACCGTCATGACCGCCTATCCTTCGGCCAAGGGTTTCAGCCCCGCCCCGCCGCACCCCGCCAAGATCGAGACCGTGCTGCCCGAGTTCGGGACCCGCGAGATCCCACGCCAGCCGACGATCGAGCTGGAACGCCTCTATCGCAAGCAGCGCCTGGCCGCTTCGTATCGCCTGTTCGGCCGCCACGGTTTTGACATGGGCGGGGCCGGCCACATCACCGCCCGCGATCCGGAGCTGACCGACCACTTCTGGGTCAATCCGTTTGGCGTCCACTTCTCGCGGATCAAGGTCTCGGACCTGATGCTGGTCAGCCATGACGGCCGCATCGTCGAGCCGCCGGCCAAGGTCCCGCCACGCCTGAACCGCGCCGCCTTCGCCATCCACTCGCAGCTGCACGAGGCCCGGCCCGACGTGGTCGCGGCGGCCCACTCGCACTCGCTGTACGGCAAGGCCTGGTCGGCGCTCGGGCGGCTGCTGGATCCGCTGACCCAGGACTCGGCCGCGTTCTATGAAGACCATGCTCTGTTCGAAGAATTCTCCGGCGTCGTGCTCGACGCCAGCGAGGGCCAGAAGATCGCCAAGGCGCTGGGTCCGAAAAAGGCGGTGATCCTGCAGAACCACGGCATCCTGACCGTCGGTCACTCGGTCGAGGCCGCCGTTTGGCGCTACCTCGCCCTGGAAAACGCCTGCCAGACCCAGTTGCTGGCCGAGGCCGCCGGTCCGACCAAGCCGATGCCGCCCGAGGTGGCCAAGCATACCGCCGGCCAGGTCGGCAGCGAGGCCGGCGGCCTGTGGGCCTTCCAGCCCTATTGGGATGTGGTCACCGAAGAAGAGCCGGATCTGTTCGACTGATGACTGGCTTTTCCTTTTCCAGGCGCGACCTGATGGTCGGCGGCCTGTCGATCGCCGGCCTTTCCATGGCGGGCCTGAYGGCCTGCTCACCCCAAGTGGATCGTAAGGGCGACGATCTCGCCAATCTCACACTGCGGGTCGCCACCTATCGCGGCAATCCCGAGAGCTTCTTCGACCAGGCCGGAATCCAGGCTCCGCCCTACAAGCTGGCCCGCACGCAGTTCGCCGGCGGCAACCTGATCGCCGAGGCGATCAACGCCCGGGCGCTGGACTTCGGCGGCATGAGCGAGATCCCGCCGATCTTCGTGGCCGACCATCCAGGCAATCAGCTCCGCATCGTCGGGGTGCTGCGCGGCGACGTGAACAACCAGGTGGTCCTGGTCCCCAAGGGCTCGCCCGTCCAGGACTTCAAGGCCCTGAGGGGCAAGCGCATCGGCTATGTGAAGGCCACGACCTCGCACTACATCCTGCTGCGTTTGCTAAAACGCGCCGGCCTGACCTGGGCCGACATCACGCCCGTGGCGCTGAGTCCCCAGGACGGCCTGGCCGCCTTCCAGAGCGGGGCGCTCGACGCCTGGATCATCTATGGYGTCATCGTCTACCAGGCCCGCGAGGCCGGGGCGCGGGTGCTGACCACCGCCCAGGGGATCCTCTCCGGCAACTACCTGATCACGGCGGCCAAGGAGGCCCTGGACGACCCGCTACGGCTCCAGGCGATCGGCGACTATGTCCAGCGCTACAAGCGCGTTTTCGACTGGATCAACGCCGACGGGACGCGCTGGGCCAAGGTCCGCACTCAGGCGACGGGGGTCAAGCAGGCCTATTACGAGCAGGAATTCCGCGAGCGCAGCTCGCCTTTCATCCTCGAGCCGGTCAGCGAAACGGCCATCGCTTCGCAACAGGCGGTGGCCGACACCTTCGCGACCGCCAAGGTCATTCCCGGCGCGGTTCAGGTCAAATCCCTCTGGGATGATCGACTGACGGCATTTTTGAAGATCAATTAGAAATACAAATATAGTCGTTCACAAATCTGGATATCAGCAAATCTATCGGTTTCCAGATTTTATATTCGTTGAGAACAGATCGCGTGGATGCGAAATCCCTACTTAATAACTAGGGGATAGATTGAATGTTTAAACTTCATTCGCGCGACCTGCTGCTGTTCAGCTCCGCCCTGGCGATCGCCGGGGCGGCGCGGGCCGCCGAACCCGCGCCCGAGGCGGACGCCCCCGCCATCGAGCAGGTGATCGTCACCGCCGAGCGCCGCGCCACCGACCTGCAGAAGACCGCCATCGCCATCTCGGCCTTCAGCCAGCAAGTCCTGGCCGACCGCAAGATCGACAGCATCCGCGACCTGTCGGGCCAGATCCCCAACCTCTCCATCAGCCGGGTCACGATCAGCCACACTACCCAGACCTACGCCCTGCGCGGGGTCGGCGAGGCCGATCCGATCCRGGAACCGGTGCTGGCCGTCTATGTCGACGACGTCTATGTGCCCCGCCAGATCGGCTCGATGGTCGAGTTCAACGACCTGGAGCGGATCGAGGTGCTGCGCGGCCCGCAAGGCACGCTCTATGGCCGCAATTCCAGCGCCGGCGCCCTGCGGATCATCACCCGCGATCCGGGCCAGACCTTGCGCGCCAAGGCCGAGGTGGGCCTCGGCAACTACGGCGCCGTCGATGTCCGCGCCCTGATCGAAGGGCCGCTCGTGACCGACAAGCTGTCGGGCAGCCTCTCGTACATCCACCACAAGCGCGACGGCGTCACCTTCGACCCGACGCTGAACCACGACGTCAACCGCATCGACCTGGACGCCTTCCGTGCCAAGCTGCGCTGGACGCCGACCGATCGCCTCGACGCCCTGCTGACGATCAACGCCCTGCGCGACCGCAGCGACACCCGCAGCTACGTGCCCGCGAACCAGCCCGGCGGCGCGTTCCGCGACGACCGCTCGTATTCCGAGGTCGAACCGGTCCAGGACCTCGACCAGATCAGCGGTTCGCTGCGCGTCCAGTACGAGCTCAGCGACCGTCTGAAGCTGAAGTCGATCACCGCCTATGGCGGCTTCAATCTCAATCCGGTCGCCTACGACAACGACGGCGAGGCCACGCTGATCCAGAAGAACCTGATCCACTACAACGACCAGTACCTCACCCAGGAACTCCAGCTGAACGGCGAGTTCGGCGACGTCACCTTCACCAGCGGCCTGTTCTATCTGCACGAGCGGTTCTTCGTGCAGCGCGACGGCTACAGCCGTCGCAACACCCTGCCGTCCGATCCGGTGGTCACGCCGACCAATTACGGCTTCGCCCGCGCCCACAACATCACCAACACCGACGCCTACGCCGTGTTCGGCGAGGCGACCTGGAAGGCGACCGACCGCCTCTCCCTGACCGGCGGCCTGCGCTGGACCAACGAGGAGAAGGACTTCGTCTTCGACAACAAGGTGCTGAACCTGGCCGGCCAGGTCGTCGGCCAGTCGATCGCGGGTCGAGCCGACAAGACCTTCTCGGCGATCACGCCCAAGGTCTCGGCCCAGTACCAGTGGACCGACGACGTCCTGCAGTACGTGACCTGGTCGAAGGGCTTCAAGTCGGGCGGCTTCGACAATCGCGCCACCCGCCTGGACCTGGCCACCCGCCCGTTCGCGCCCGAGAACGTCGACAGCTACGAGACGGGCCTGAAGACCGAGCTGTTCGACCGCCGCGCGCGGCTGAATCTGGCGGTGTTCTACAACGACTACAAGGACTTGCAGGTCAGCTACAGCGACCCCGCCTATCCCGGCAATTCGATCCGCGGCAACGCTGGCAAGGCCCACACCTACGGCGTCGAGCTGGAGAGCGACGTGCGCCCGACCGAGCGGCTCGGGCTGCAAGCCTCGGTCGGCTACCTGTTCGCCGTCTACGACAAATACCGCAACGCTGGCGGCGTGGGCGTCAACGCCGATGGCCATCGCCTGCTGAACTCGCCGCGCTGGAGCCTGTCGGGCGGCCTGACCTACGATGTTCCTGTCGAGATCCCCGGCAGCGTCCGCCTGGGGCTGAACGCCCAGTGGCAGAGCAAGACCTATTTCAACGCCCTGCAACGCCCCCAAGACGAAGCGCCCAGCCAAGGCTTCCTGAACGGCTCGATCACCTGGACCGCGCCGGACCCGCACTGGGCCGTGCAGCTGTCGGGTCGCAACCTGCTGAAGTCCGACAAGCCGGTCAGCGCCACCTACACGCCGGCCACCGGGGTCTTCTACCGCAACTACCCCGATCCCCGGACCTTCCTCGTCACCCTCAAATACGCGCTGTGACCCCATGAGCCAGCACCGCCCTCACCGCCTCTCCGACTTCGTCGCCGACCTTTCCGACCTGCTGGACCAGACCGGCGACGAGGCCGTGATCCTGCGCGAGGGCGCCGCCCTGCTGGCCGAGCTGGTCGCCGTCGACGACTGGCTGCCGGAGGCCCAGAGCCGCCCCGACCCGACGCGCTACCAGCAGTACCTGCTGCATCGCGACCCGGCCGGCCGTTTCTCGGTGGTCAGCTTCGTGTGGGGTCCGGGCCAGGCCACGCCGGTCCACGACCACACCGTCTGGGGCCTTGTCGGGGTGCTGCGCGGGGCCGAGCTTTCGCAGCGCTACGAGCGCAGTGGCGACGCCCTGGCCGCGACCGGCGAGGTCCATCGTCTGGAGCCCGGCAGGGTCGAGGCCGTCTCGCCGACGGTGGGCGACATCCACCGCGTCGCCAACGCCTTCGACGACCGGATCTCGATCAGCATCCATGTCTATGGCGCCGACATCGGGACGGTGCGCCGCGCCACCTACGACGCCGAGGGGCGGCCCAAGCCGTTCGTGTCCGGCTACGCCGACGTCGCCCCGCCCCTCCTGTTCGATCGCGCCAGCGCCCTGGCCTATGGAGCCGCCGAATGACCCTGCCCACCCTCACGCCGCAGCAGGTGCGCGCCGACCTGATCGCCCGCCGCGAGATCGCCCTGCTGGACCTGCGCGAGGAGGACCCGTTCGCCAAGGCCCACCCGCTGTTCGCCTCGCAGTTGCCGCTCTCCCGGCTGGAGGTCGAGATCCTGGACCGCGTGCCGCGCAAGGACACCAAGATCGTTCTCTATGACGACGGCGAGGGTCTGGTTCCGCCGGCCGGGCGACGGCTGGCCGCCCTGGGATACACCAATGTCCACGCCTTGAAGGACGGCCTCGGCGGCTGGCGCGCCGCCGGCTACGAGCTGTTCCAGGACGTCAACTCCTACAGCAAGGCCTTCGGTGAGTTGGTCGAGGCGCGGCGGCACACCCCGTCCCTGCCCGCCCAGGAGGTTCAGGCCCGCATCGACGCCAAGGCCGACCAGGTGATCCTCGACGCCCGCCGGTTCGAGGAATACGCGGTGATGAACATCCCGGGCGGGATCAGCACGCCGGGCGCGGAGCTGGTGCTGCGGGCCCGCGAGCTGGCCCCCGATCCCTCGACCACGATCATCGTCAACTGCGCCGGCCGCACCCGCAGCCTGATCGGCGCCCAGTCGCTGGTCAACGCCGGCCTGCCCAACCCCGTCTTCGCGCTGCGCAACGGCACGATCGGCTGGACCCTGGCCCAGCAGACGCTCGAGCACGGCCAATCGCGAAAGTTTCCGCAGGTCCGCGAACAGACCCTGGACGAGGCCCGGGCCCGCGCCCGCGACGTCGCCTACCGCGCCGGCGTCCGGCGGATCGACGCCGAGGGCGTGGCCGACCTGGCCCAGGACCGCAAGCGCACGCTCTATCGCTTCGACGTCCGCACGCCGGAGGAATACGCAGCCGGCCACCTTGCGGGCTTCCGCTCCGCGCCGGGCGGCCAGCTGGTGCAGGAGACCGACGTCTTCGCCCCCGTGCGCGGCGGTCGCATCGTGCTGGCCGACGACCTCGGCCCCCGCGCCGACATGACCGCCTCGTGGCTGGCCCAGCTAGGTTGGGAGGTCTACGTGCTGGAGCCCTACGTCTTGGATGGCGGCTTCGACGGCGAGCTGGAGACTGGCGTTTGGGCGCCACGCCCGCCGCCCCTGCCAACCGTCGAGACGCTCACGCCGCGCGACCTGGCCCAGGCGATCGCCGACGAGGCCGTGGTGGTGGTCGATCTTGCGCCCAGTCCGCGCCACCGCAAGGCCCACGTCCCGGGCGCCTGGTTCGCCATCCGCGCCCAACTGGCCGAGGCGTTGGAACAATGGCCCGAGGACCGCGCCATCGTCCTGACCTCGTCCGACGGCGTCCTCGCGACGCTGGCGGCGCCGGAACTGGAGGCGCTGACCGATCGCCCGGTGCGCGTCCTGGCCGGCGGGACCGAGGCCTGGATTGCCGCCGGCCGCGCCGTCGAGGCCGGCCTGACCCGCGCCGCCAACGCGCCGACCGACGTCTACAAGCGCCCCTACGAGGGCACGGACAACGCTGCCGAGGCCATGCAGGCCTATCTCGACTGGGAGTTCGGCCTGGTCGACCAGCTGGCCCGCGACGGCTCGCACGGCTTCTACGTGATCTGAGGCGCGAGATGGTCCTGCAGCTCTATTTCGCGCCCGGCGCCTCGTCCCTCGCCCCGCTGGTGGCGCTGGAGGAAATCGACATTCCCTACGCCGCTCACCGCCTCGACCTGGCGGCGGGGGACCAGCGCAAGCCGGAGTACCTCAAGGTCAATCCGCGCGGCCGCGTGCCGACCCTGGTGGTCGGCGGCCAACCGGTGACCGAGGTGCTGGCGATCCTCACCTATCTGGCCCACCGCTACCCGCACAGCGAACTCTTGCCCCTGGCCGACCCGCTGAAGCTGGCCAAGGCCTATGAGGTGATGAGCTGGTTCGCCAGCACCGTGCACGTGGCCTTCGCCCAGATCGCCCGGCCCGAGCGCTACGCCGACGACGAGGCGGTGAAGGCGGCCCTGGCCACGCCCGGCGAGGCGCGCTTCGCCCGAACCCTGACCGATATCGAGCGGCTGGCCCAGGGCCCTGGCCCGTGGCTGCTGGGCGAGAGCTTCAGCGCCGTCGACGCCTACGCCCTGGTCATCTGGCGCTGGGCCGAGCGCCGCCAGATCGAGACCGCCCGCTATCCCGCCTGGAGCGCCAAGGCCGCGCGCGCCTTCGCCCGTCCGTCCGTCGTCCGCGCCCTGCGCAAGGAGGCCGCGCCCGAAGGGGTTCGATGAGCCGTCCCCATAACCCTCTTGAGAACTCCTCGCTCATCGCCGGGCGAGGTCGTCCCTAAGGTTCAACCTGAAAAGACTGGAGCCCAACATGAGCGTCGAATTCATCGGTTTCATCGGCACGCAGCACGCGTCCGAGATCCATCCGCCGTCCGGCCCCGCGATCGACGTGGCCTATGTCGAGAAGACCGCCCGGGTGCACGAGGAAGGCGGTTTCGACCGCGCCCTCGTGGCCTTCCACTCTACCGGCCCGGAAAGCCAGCTGGTCGTGGCCCACGCGGCCTCGGTGACCCAAAAGCTGAACTTCATGATCGCCCACCGTCCGGGCTTCACCCAGCCGACCCTGGCCGCGCGCCAGCTGGCGACGCTGGACCACTTCACCGGCGGCCGCGTTGCTGTCCACATCATCACCGGCGGCTCGGACGAGGAACTGGCCAAGGACGGCGACCACCTGACCAAGGACGAACGCTACGCCCGCACCAGCGAGTATCTCGACATCGTCCGCGCCGAATGGACCGGCGACAAGCCATTCGACTACGAGGGCAAATACTACAAAGTCGACCAGGGCTTCGGCGCGGTGAAGCCGCTGCAGGCGCCGCACATTCCGATCTATTTCGGCGGCTCGTCCGATGCGGCCATCCCCGTGGCCGGCAAGCACGCCGACATCTACGCCCTGTGGGGCGAGACCCAGGCCCAGGTGCGCGAGACCATCGCCCGCGTCCGCGCCGCCGCCGCCCGGCACGGCCGCCAAGTGCGGTTCTCGCTGTCGCTGCGCCCGGTGATCGCCGACACCGAGGAAGCCGCCTGGGCCCGCGCAGACGACATCGTCGCCCGCGCCAAGGCCCTGCGCGAAGCCGCCGGCCTGCCGACCACGGGCCACCGCCCGCCCAACGCCGGCTCGCAGCGCCTGCTGGACGCCGCGGCCCAGGGCTCGCGCCTCGACAAGCGCCTGTGGACCGGCGTCGCTGGCGTCACTGGGGCGCAAGGCAACTCCACCGGCCTCGTTGGCACGCCGGAACAGGTCGCCGAGAGCCTGCTCGACTACTACGATCTAGGTGTCTCGACCTTCTTGATCCGCGGCTTCGACCCGGTGGAGGACGCCATCAGCTACGGTCGCGACCTGATCCCGCTGGTCCGCCAGCTGGTGGCCGAGCGCGACCTTCGCCTGGCCAAGGCCGCGAGCTAGGCCCATGGCCCCCTACGACGCAGCTTCGCCATCGATCTCGACACAAGCCGTCGATTTCCGGGAGGTGCTGGCCCACCTGGCGAGCGGCGTCGCCATCGTCGCCTGCTGGGACGGTGCGACGCCGCGTGGTCTGCTGGTCAGCTCGATCACCGGCCTATCGGTAGACCCGCCCCGCTTCCTGTTCTGCGTGCGCAAGGAAGCGGGGTGTCACGACGCCTTGCTGGGCGCGACCACCCTGTCGGTCGCGCTCCTGGGCCAGCAGGACCACGACGAGGCGCACCGCTTCGCGAGCGGCGCCAGGGCGGCGGAGCGGTTCGATCCGGCGCGCTGGAGCCTGTCCGCCGCCGCGCCGCTCTATCGAGGCGGCGTGGCGCGCGCGGTGTGCCGGGTCGAGATGGCGATCGACGCCGACACCCACTCGATCTTCACGGTCAGGGCGGACGACGTCGTCTTCACGCCGGGCCCCGCCCTGGTCGCCTGGAACCGCGCCCTGCACGCGGTCGGCTGACGATCAGGCCCTTTGGCGCTCAGCTGCGCAGGATGCTGGCGAACTGGTCGGCCCGCAGCGACGCGCCGCCGATCAGCAACCCGTCGACTTGCGGAAAGCCCAGGATCGCGGCGGCGTTGTCGGGCGTCACCGAGCCGCCATAGAGGATCGGCGGCCGCTCGCTCCAGACTTCGTTGAGCGCGRCGCGGATCGCCGCGTGAATCCTGACGATGTCGTCCCGGCCCGCCGCCAAGCCCGCGCCGATCGCCCAGACCGGCTCGTAGGCCAGGGCCCAGCCGGTCCCCTTCAGGCGCCCGTCCAGCACCGCCAGCACTTGGCGGAGCACCACCTCGATCGCTCGGCCGGACGCGCGATCCTCGGCGGTGTCGCCAACGCAGATGATCGGCGCCAAGCCCGCCTCGACGGCAGCCACGGCCTTCTCCCGCACCTGTTCGTCCGTTTCGCCATAGGCCTGGCGGCGTTCTGAGTGTCCGAGGATCACCCAGCGCGCGCCGGCTCGCGCCAACAGGGCCGCCGAAAGGTCGCCGGTGTGGGCGCCCCGCGCCGCCGCGTGGCAGTCCTGAGCGCCGATCTCGACGCCCAAGGGCGCGAGGCGGCGACGGGCCTGCGCCAACAGGGTGGCCGGCGGACAGACCACCGCTCGCCCCGTCCATTCGCCGCCGTCGAGACGAGCCGCCAGGGCGTCCAGCAAGGCCAGGTCGCCGTTCATCTTCCAATTGCCGACGATCAAGCGCGCCAAAGGGTTCGGAGACATGGTGTTTTCCGACAGGTGGACACGAAAAAGGCCGGCCGCGGCTTTCGCCAGCGACCGGCCCAGGGAGGTTTTCGGGATCAGTAGGTGAACGACAGGCCGAAGCGGTACGACCGGCCGTAGCTCTCGCCCTCGCGGAAACGATCGCTGGTGCGGAAGAAGTAGTAGTCGCTGGCGTCGTTGAGGTTGTTGGCCTCGGCGAAGACCTCGAACTGCTTGGTGACCTTGTAGGCGACCTTGGCGTCGAGGGTGCTGAGGGCGCCGAAATAACCGTCCGAGCGACCGCTGGCGTCGCTGACGTTCAGGCCGCCGTCGGTGTCCAGATAGGCCGAATGGTAGGTGTAGGCCACGCGTCCCGAGAAGCCGTACTTTTCATAATAGACCTGGGCGCTGGCGATCTTGTCGGCCTGGCCGATCAGCGGGGTCTTCACGTTGCGGCCGGGCGCCTTCAGCTCGCCGTCGGTGAAGGTCATGTTGAAATTGACCCCGAAGCCGTCCAGCGGCGACGGCAGGAAGGTCAGCGGCTTCTGGATGTTGAACTCCAGGCCCGTCACCGACGCCTTCGTGCCATTGGCGTAGGAATTGACGATGGCGTTGGTCAGGGCCACGCCGCCGAAGGTGCCGCTCTGGCCGGTGGCCGTGGAGTTGAAGATCGGGTTCTCGATGTCCTTGTGGAACAGGCCGATCGAGACGCCGCCCTCGCTGGGGAAGTAGTATTCCAGCGACAGATCGTAGTTGGTGGCCTTCTGCGGCTTCAGGTTCGGATTGCCCATGCTGACGGTGTTGCTGCCGACGTCGACGGTGACCGTCGGCGCTAGATCCACGAAGGGCGGCCGGCCCAGGGCCTTGGTGATCGCGCCGCGCGCCAGCAGATGCGACGAGAACTGGTACTTGAGGTTCAGGCTCGGGAAGTAGTTGGTGTAGCTGTACGCGCCGAACGAGTTGTAGCCGCTGGTCAGGGTGGTGGTCGGGGTGAAGGCAATCGCCTTGGTGTCGCCGTCAGTGTGCTCGACGCGCACGCCCGGCAGGATGGTCAGGTCACCTCTCTGGATGCTGGCCATCACATAGGCGGCCGTGACCTTCTCGACGACCTTGTAGTCGGAGGTCACCGACTGCGAGATCTGGTCCGCGCCGTTGACCGTGAACAGGCTCGGGTTGCTGTCGACGTAGTTGCGGGCGGCCTTGAAGTCGATCGTCGGGCCGAAGCTGTACTTGCCGTCGGAAATCAGCGGGAAGGTGTCGGCGGTGAACGAGGCCAGGGTTTGAGCGGCGGCCGCGCCCGTGGCCGTGAAGGTCCGGCCGGTCTGGTCCTGGAAGCGGTTGCGCTTCAGGTACTTGGCGCCGAACTTCAGATAGCTGCCTTCGCCCCAGCTGGAGATCGGCAGCTTGTAGTCGGCGCGCACCTGGTTCAACGCTTCGCCGGCCTTGCGCGAGACCCGCTTGTAGTTGTTCAGGCGATAGTTGGCCGGGTTCAGCGCCGCGGCGTTGATCGTGAAGCTGTCGGGCATCTTGTCGCCAAGGCGGAAACTGGCGCCGAGGCCGGTGGAGGCGGCGGCGCGGAACTCGACCTCGTCGCGGACCGGATCCTTCTTGTTCGACTTGGCGTGGGTGGCCTGGACCGTCAGCGTGCCGGGTCCCCAGTAAACGTCGCCGCCCACCGAGAAGGTGGTGGTGTCGGTGGTCTCGCTGCGCTGGCGGAACAGGCGGCGGGCCGTGGTCGAGCCGACGTTGATGTCGCCGCCGTCGGCCGTCAGGTTCGAATAGCTGGCCGCCGAGCCCGGGAAGAAGAAGCGGAAGCGGTTACGGCTCTCGCTGTCGCCGAATTCGGAATACATGATCCGGGCGTACAGCTTGACCGCATCGGTCGGACGCCAGTCGAAGTTGGCGACCGCGCCCTTGCGGGTGCGCCAGGCCGGATCATAGATGCGCTGGTCCATCTCGGCCGGCAGATCGACGCCGCCGACGGTCTGGCGGCTGGTGGCCAGGATGTCCTCGGAATAGGACGGACGCTTGGAATAGTTCAGGGCCAGCACCAGGCCGAACTGCTTCTCGGGACCGAACTTGCCGCCGACCGACACATCGCCTTCGTTGGCCTTGCGATCGCTGTTCTCATAGACACCGCGCACGTAGCGGGCGCTGAGGATGTTCTTCTTCCGATCGAAGGCCGTCAGGGTGTTGATGTCGACCTGGCCGGCGATGGCGTTGGCGTCGAGATCGGCGGTCAGCGACTTGACGACCGTCACCGAGCCGATCAGGGCCGAGGGGATGTCATCCAGCTTGACGTTGCGCGACTCCGGCTCAGGGGCCGAGGCGGTCTGGTTGTTGATCGTGACATTGGCCAGGTTCGGCTCGATGCCGCGGATGATCAGATAGCGGCCTTCGCCCTTGTCGGTGGCGACCGAGACGCCGGTCAGGCGGCGGACGGATTCGGCGACGTTCTGGTCGGGCAGCTTGCCCACGTCATTGGCCGAGACCACCTCGACGGCGCTGACGGCGTCGCGCTTTTTCTGCAGCGAGTCACGGTCCGAGGCGCGCTGGCCGGTGACGACCACTTCCTCCACCGTCACGGCTTGGTTGGATTGAGCCGCGGCCACACCCGGCGCGACGATGCATGACGTGAGCAGCAGAGCGCCCACGAGTTTGCTGGATGCGTTCACTCATCCCTCCCCATGTATGCGACTCCGCCACGGCGCCATTGGGCGCTCTGGGTCGCGAAGAGGACGATACGAACAAATATTCTATTTTGCAAATAGAATAGAAAATTTCGTGCAAAACACGGACTGGAAAAGGTTTTCAGATCACGGACGATTTCCAGGCGATGACAGCGCGCAGTCCGCCGAGCGTGGAGCGATCCATGCGCAACACCGCCCCCGCCGCCTCGGCCAAATCCCGGACGATCGCCAGCCCCAGGCCGTGGCCGGGGCCCGCCTCGTCCAGCCGCGCGCCACGCGCCAGGGCCGCCTCGGCCCGTCCCTCGTCCATGCCGGGCCCGTCGTCCTCGACGAACAGCGCCGGACCGTCTGCCATCGGAGCACCCGACACCAGCACCCGGCGGCGGGCGAAGCGGGCGGCGTTCTCGATCAGGGCGCCCAGCATTTCGGTTACGACGTCCTCGGAGGCCGCGACCCGCAGCGCGGACGGGATCTCGATGTCGAACATCAGTCGCTCGCCCTCGGCCGTGCGCTCCAGCACCGCCACCAGCCGTTCGGCGACCGCCAGGGGCGCGGTGCGGCTGGCGAAGGTCGCCTCGCGCGCGGCCGCCGCCCGGGCGCGGGCCAGCTCCGCCTCCAGCGCTGCGGCGACGGCGGCGATGGCGTCATCCAGGCCGTCGGCGGCTTCGACCGCTCCAGCTTCGCGGGCCCGGCGGCTCTGGGCCGAGAGGGCCGACAGCGGGGTCTTGAGGCCGTGGGCCAAGTCGCCGGCCCGGCGGCGCGCGCGCGCCAGATCCGCTTCCCGCGCCTCGGCCAGGGCGTTGATCGCCTGGGCCAGCGGCGCGATCTCGCGCGGGTGGTCGTCGGACATCCGGGCCGAGGGGCTCTTGCGCAGGCGAGCCAGCTCCTCGCGCACCCGCGCCAAAGGCGACAGACCCAGGGTCACCTGCAGGGCCGCGGCGGCCGACAGCACGACCCACAGGCCGGCCAGGAACAGCGCCAGGTCGCGGCCGAACTCGGTGCGCGCGGCGCGCAGGGCTTTCTCGTCGCTGGCCACCTGGATCAGCACGGCCGGTCCGCCACGATCGGGCCGCACCGAGCGCTCGACCAGCAGGATCCGGTCGTCGAACGGGCCAGCGGCGACGCGCGCGCGCCAGTCGTCGGCGTGAGCCTCGCCAGACGGCTTCAGCGCCTGGTCCCACAACGAGACCGACCGTTGGACCCCGGCGCGGCTCGAGACCTGCCAGTAGAGTCCGCCGGCGGCCCTGGACAGGCGCGGATCGGGCAAAACGACGTCGATGGCGGGCGCGCCGTCCGGCTGCAGCCGGAGACCGGCCGCCAGGGCTTGGCCGGTGCGGGTCAGTTCGGCGGTTTCGCGACGGACGATGTGGCGCTCGAACAGCCAGGTCATGGCCAGCCAGGCGACGGCCAGGGCGACCAGGATCGCCAGCATGCCGCCGGCGATCAGCCGCCATCGCAGCGACCGGCCCTTCATGCGTGCGCCGTTCCTTGGACCAGTAGGTAGCCGAAGCCGCGCCGGGTCTCGATCACGTCCGCGCCGACCTTGCGGCGCAGACGGGTGACCAGGGCCTCGATGGCGTTGGCGTCGGCGGTGTCGGCGACGCCATAGAGCTGTTCGGCCAGCTCGCCGGCCGAGACGGCGCGGCCGGGATTGTGCGCCAGACAGTCCAGCAGGCGGAATTCCAGCGGCGACAGGCGGACCGGCGCGCCGTCCAGCTCAGCCGACATCCGCCGGGTGTCGAGGGTCAGGCGTCCCGCCTCGATCACCGGCGAGACCCGCCCGGCGGCGCGGCGCACCAGCCCCCTCGCCCGCGCCAGCAGCTCGCCCATCTCGAACGGTTTGGCCAAATAGTCGTCGGCCCCGGCCTCGATGCCCTCGACCTTCTCGGTCCAGTCGCCGCGCGCCGACAGGATCAGCACCGGAAACGCCCGGCCGTCGGCGCGCCAGCGGCGCAGCACCGACAGGCCATCCAGGCGCGGCAGGCCCAGGTCCAGAATCGCGACGGCGTAGTCCTCGACCCCGCCCTTGAACGAGGCGTCCTCGCCGTCCCGCGCCAGGTCGACCACAAAGCCCGACGCGGCCAAGGCCTTGGCCAGATCGGGACCGACGACGGGATCGTCCTCGACGACCAGGGCCCGCACTCAGTCGTCCTCGAGCTTCAGGGTCGCGCCGGTCTTGGCGTCGAGCTCCAGTTCGCGAACCCGGCCGGTCTTGGCCAGGATCTTCAGGTCGTATTTCAGGCGGCCGTTGTCGCCCTGCTCCAGCTCGACCTCGATGACCTCGCCCGGCGCGCGCTCGGCGGCGATGGCCAGGATGCGGGTCAACGGCAGGACCTCCTTGCGCAGCAGCGCCTGGCGGGCCGCCTCGTGGCTCTGCTTCTTGTGCTCGCTGGCCACGGCGCCACTGGCCGACAGAGCGGCGGCGGCGGCGGCGGCCAGCAAGGCGATGCGGAGGGGATGATGGGACTGAGTCATGGGCCTGACGATTCCATGACTATCCTGACACGCCCCTGACGCGCCGTCAGTTGCCTAGGCCTTCAGGCGGCGATCCGACGGCCGCCGCCCATGGCCCGCCAGCGCTCGCGCTTGGCCAGGGCCCGCTCCAAGGTCACGCGCTTGATCGGCAGGCCCTTGCGCAGCTTGACCCAGGTCGTCTCGCTGATGCCGAACACGTCGAACAGATAGCGGTCGGTGATGGCCGGCAGGCTGGCGCGCAGGTCGGCGAATTCCTCGGGCGTGACGGTGACGAGATCGAGCATGGTGACGGCGTCCTTTGGCGCGCGCGAGACCGAGCCCGCTCCTAAAGAACGGACCGTCCGGGGATTTGAAAGCGATTTTAAGGCGTTAGATTATTCAGACCGGCCGCAGCTCGTGCAGCAGCATGGCATGAATCTGCGGCGTGGTCGCCAGGACCGTGCCGTTCATGACGTCGAGGTCGCGGCCCAGAGTGTCGGTGACCACCCCGCCGGCCTCGCGCACGATCACCGCGCCGGCGGCCATGTCCCAGGCGCTGACGCTCTGCTCCCAATAGGCGTCGAAGCGACCGCAGGCGACATAAGCCATGTCCACCGCGCCCGCGCCCAGCCGGCGCACACCCGAAACCTTGGGGGTCAACCGCTGCATTTCGGCGTGGAATTGTTCCTGGCGCGGCTTGCCCATGAACGGGATGCCGACGGCCAGCACGGCCTGCTCCAGACCTTGCCGCTTGGAGACGCCGATGGCCAGGTCGTTGAGATAGGCGCCGCCGCCGGTCTCGGCCCGGAACAGCTCGCCCAGCATCGGCACGTAGGTGACGCCCGCGACGATCTCGCCGCCGCGTTGCAAGGCCACGTTCACCGCCCAGATCGGCAGGCCGATCAGGAAGTTGGCCGTGCCGTCCAGCGGGTCGCAGATCCAGGTGTTGGAAGGGTCCGCGCCTTGGACCAGCCCGCCCTCCTCGCCGAGGAAGCCGTAGTCGGGATAGGCCTCCGACAGGATCGACTTCACGGTCTGCTCGGCGCGCACGTCGGCGACGGTGAAGGGGTCGGCGGGACCGTTCTTGTGCTGGATCTCCAGGGTGGCGATCTCGGCGAAGTCCTGCTTCAGGCGATCGCCGGCGGCGCGCGCCGCGCGGATCATCGTCCGCAGCAGCGGGGAAGGTTCGCTCACGGTCTAGTCTCTCAACTTGGTGCGCCAGAGGCCGGCGGCGAGGATCAGGGAGGCGACGGACGCGCCCATCCAGAACAGGACGGCCGGGCCGAAATCGTAGTGGCGAACGCCGTCGACGACACGCAGGCCCTTGTCGATCAGCGCGCCGCTGACCTGTTCCTGGATCGCCGCGCCCAGATAGCTGAACACGCCGATCAGGCCGATGGCCGCGCCGGCGACGCGCTTGGGACAGATGTCGGTGGCGAACAGGCCGCCCAGCGAGGTGACCAGGGCGGTCATGCCCAGGCCGAACAGGATCATGCCGGTGATCAGCACCGGGCCGGTGTTGGGGCCGTAGAAGATCAGCCACAGACCGGCCAGTTCCAGCAGGCCGAACAGCAGGTTGGCCGGCGGACGGCGAGCGTTGAACAGCTTGTCGGAGATGAAGCCGAACGAGATCGCGCCGACGATCCCGGCCAGGGTCGAGATCATCAGCAGCGAACCGGCGGCGGCCAGGCTGTAGCCCCGCGCCTCCTGCAAATAGAGCACGCCCCAGCTGTTGACGGCGTAGCGGGTCACGTAGATCAGCGCGCTAGACAGCGCCAGGGCCCAGACGGCCGGGATCTTCAGGATCTGCAGCTGGGTCTTGAAGACGCTGCCGGCCTCCGACTTGGGCTTGCCGCCCTGCCAGTGGTCGTTGCGCCAGTCGGCGACGGCGGGCAGGCCCAGGGTCTGGGGGCGATCCTGGATCAAGAAGTACGAGCCGATGGCGACCAGGGTCCCGATCGCGGCCGGCCCCCAGAAGCCGTAGCGCCAGCCCAACGCCCCGACGATCCCGCCGACCGCCACGAACGTCAGGCCCTCGCCGATCGAGTGGGCGGTGCTCCAGACGCCGTAATAGCGGCCGCGCTCGCGGTTCGAGAACCACTGGCTCATCGACACCACGCCGGCGGGGGCTCCAAAGCTCTGGAACCAGCCGTTGATCCCCCACAGCACCGCCGACAGCGCCACGGTCGTCGAAAAGCCCATGCCGATATTGGCGATCGCCGAGATCAGCACGCTGAAGGCGAAGAACCGCTTCATGTTGGCGTGGTCGGCCAGGAAGCCGTTGGTCAGCTTGCCGAACGCGTAGGCGTAGAACAGGGCTGAGCCGATCAGGCCCAGCTCGGTCGGCGTGAAGACCCCCGCGTCGATCAGTGGCTTCTTCACCATCCCCAGCGCCAGGCGGCAGGTATAGGACATGCCATAGCCCAGGGTGATCGCCAGCATGATCCGCAAGCGATGGCGCCGGTACAGCGTGTCGATTCTGTCTGGATCGCTCAGCGGCGGCGCATCGGCGCCCGGCGCGAAGAACTTCAGCATCCCCGTCTCCCCCGGTCCTCGCGCCGCATCCAGTGCGGTACGATCGGCCGTTACGAACACGCTATTCCATTGTGACAAAGAATGGAAGATTTTTTCCAAAATGGAACGACTTGCGAACGCGTAGCGCCAGGCACTACATAATTATTGCCAAGCGTAGCGCGAGGCGCTACATCTGACCGATGATCCAAAGCTGGAAAGACAAGCACGCGGAGGCTGTCTTCAAAGGCGAGACGCCGAAGGGGTTTCCCAGCGATCTGATCAAGGCCGCGCGCCGCCGCCTTCAAGCGCTTGATGCGGCCACGACGGTGGAGGATCTCAAAACGCCGCCTGGCAATCGCCTGCATCAACTCGCTGCTGATCGCGAGGGACAGTGGTCGATCAGCATCAACGACCAATTCCGCGTTTGCTTTGTTTGGGGACCCAGCGGTCCCGAGAACGTGGAGATCGTCGACTACCATTGAGGGTCTTGCCCTCCGCTTCCAGGGGCCGCCACCCCTCCAACTCGAGAAACGTCATGACCATCCGGGACTACACCACCTTCACGTCTCCCCTCCCCCACCCCGGGGAACATCTGCGAGAGGACTATCTTCCGGCCTTCAACATGTCGGCCGGCGCCTTGGCCAAGGCCATGGGCCTGAAGGACCGCAGCCGGATTGAGCAGCTGGTTCGGGAGCAGCGCGCCATCACGGCCGATACGGCGCTGCGCCTGGCAAAGGTGTTCGGGACGTCGCCCGAGTACTGGATGAACCTCCAGGCTCAGCACGATCTGTCGCGAGACGCCATCGCGGCCCGCGAAGCCCTGGCCAACATCAAGACCCTGGTCGCGGCTTAGGCGCAAAAAGAGGGCCCCGGACGATCTCCGCCCGAGGCCCAGTGCGCGCGCAGGAGGCGCACCGTTCGGGGAAGGACGCCCCGAAATCCGTCAGCGCATCGTCGGAATGACGAAGCTCTGGTCCAGCACCGCCCCGCCCTTGGGCCAGCGCTGGGTCACGGTCTTGGTCCGCGTGTAGAACCGCACGCCGTCAAGGCCGTACTGGTTCAAGTCGCCGAAACCCGAGCGCTTCCAGCCGCCGAAGCTGTGATAGGCGACCGGCACCGGGATCGGCACGTTGATGCCGACCATGCCCACCTCGACCTGGTCGGCGAACTCGCGGGCGGCGTCGCCGTTGCGGGTGAAGATCGCCACGCCGTTGCCGTACTGGTGGCGCGAGGCCAGGCTGACGCCCTCGGCCAGGCTCTCGGCGCGGACCATCTGCAGCACCGGGCCGAAGATCTCGTCATGGTACGAACGGCTGGTCGGCTTGACGTGGTCGAACAGGGTCGGGCCGACGAAGAAGCCGTCCTCATGGCCTTGCAGCGAAAAGCCGCGACCGTCGACCACCAGCTCAGCGCCCTCGTCGACGCCCATTTGGATGTAGCTTTCGATCCGCGCCTTGTGGGCGGCGCTGACCACCGGGCCGTAGTGGGCGTCCTGGTCGGTGCTGACGCCGACACGAAGACCGCCAATGGCCGCGACCAGCTTCTCGCGCAGGGCGATGGCGGTCTTCTCGCCGACCGGCACGACCACCGGCAGGGCCATGCAGCGTTCGCCGGCCGAGCCGTAAGCCGCGCCGATGATGTCGGCCACGGTCTGGTCGAGATCGGCGTCAGGCAGGACGACGCCGTGGTTCTTGGCCCCGCCCATGGCCTGCACGCGCTTGCCGCTCGCGCCGGCCCGCTGGAACACCGACTGGGCGATGTCCGAGCTGCCGACGAAGCTGACGGCCTTGATGTCCGGATGGTCGAGAATGGCCTCGACGCAGTCCTTGTCGCCATGGACGACGTTCAGGATGCCCGGCGGCAGGCCGGCCTCCATCAACAGCTCGGCCAGCCGCACCGGCACCGACGGATCGCGCTCGGAGGGCTTCAGGATGAAGGCGTTGCCGCAGGCGATGGCCGGGCCCATCATCCACATCGGGATCATGGCCGGGAAGTTGAACGGGGTGATGCCCGCCACCACGCCGAGGGGCTGGCGCATCGAATAGACGTCGATGCCGGGACCGGCGCCTTGCGTGTACTCGCCCTTCAGCAGGTGCGGAACTCCGCAAGCGAATTCAATGACTTCCAGGCCGCGCATGATGTCGCCCTTGGAGTCGGCGATGACCTTGCCGTGCTCGGACGACAGCAGCTCGGCCAACTCGTCCATGTGGACTTCCAGCAGGCGCTTGAACTCGAACATCACCCGGGCGCGGCGCTGCGGATTGGTCGCCGCCCAGGCCGGCTGAGCCGCCTTGGCGTTGGCGATCGCCGCATCCAGCTCCGAGGTCGAGGCCAGGGCGACGCGCGCCTGCACCTTGCCGGTGTTGGGATCGAAGACGTCACTGAGACGGCCTGACGTACCCTCGACGGCGCGGCCGCCGACGAAGTGGGGGATGCTGCGCATGACGCGCTCCTTCTGAGTGTGACGGCGCGGCCGGCTAGGCCTGACGCATGATCCAGTCGTGGGCCGGGTCGTTGCGGAAGATCCACTTCCGGTGCGGTCCGGCCATGACGTTGAGATAGTAGAGGTCGTAGCCGTGTGGGGCGCCGACCGGGTGATAGCCGCGCGGCACCATGACCACGTCGCCGTCCTGCACGCAGACCGTCTCGTCCAGGCTGCGGTCGTCGGTGTAGACGCGCTGGAAGGCGAAGCCCTGCGGCGGGTTCAGACGGTGATAGTAGGTCTCCTCCAGCGCCGTCTCCTCGCCCTCGGCGGCGGTGTCGTGCTTGTGCGGCGGATAGCTGGACCAGTGGCCGCCCGGCGTGATCACCTCGACCACCAGCAGGCCGTCGGCCGGCGCGGTCTCGGGCAGGATGTTGCGGACCAGGCGGGTGTTCGTGCCCTTGCCCCGCGTCTCGCGCGGCATGTCGGCCTCGGCGATCAGGCGGGCCTGGCCGCCCGGCTTGCCAGGGGCCGTGCAGAGAGCCAGCTCGACCTCGGACACGGCGGTCACGGCGAAGGGCGTGGCGGCCGGAACGTAGACCGCGCCCGGGGCCCGGTCCTCGAACACATTGGCGCGGCCGCCGACCTTGCCGAACGACACGCCCTCCGCATTGACCTCGGCGGTCCCGCTCATCACGACGACGCAGGTCTCGCGGGCGGGGTCGCCGCCTTCGAAGGTCTCGCCGGCCGCCAGCTTGACGACCTGGAAGCCGACGTGGGTCCAGCCGGCGGATTGGGGTGTGATTTCAAGGACGGAGCCGGAGGCGTCGGGGGCTTGTGTGCGAACCAGGAGCTTACTCATCGTTCCAGCTCCAAATCAGTGTCATCCCGGAAGCCTCGTAGAGGCTGTCCGGGACCCAGGGGCCAGCGCAGTGCGGTCGCCCCTGGGTCCCGGCTCTCCGCGCTCCGCGCTCCGGCCGGGATGACAAGGGTTGGGGGTGAAAGGGCATCACGCAGCCTCTAGCCCAGCGGCCGCAGCCTCGCGCTTCAGGGTCGCCAGGCCGATCTCGCCATACTCGCGCGGATTGGCGATGGCGGGGTCCTGTTCGGCCTCGACGATGATCCAGCCGGAATAGCCGATCTCGGCCAAGGCCTGCATCACGGCCGCGTAGTCCAGGGAGCCGTCGCCGGGCACGGTGAACATGCCGGCCAGGACGCCCTCCAGGAAGCTGCCGCCGTCCTGCGAGATGACCTTGCGGAACACCTCGCCCCGGATGTCCTTGCAATGGACGTGAGCGACGCGCTCGGGGTAGCTACGGATCACCGAGACCGGATCCAGCCCGCCCAGGGCCGCGTGGCCCGTATCGACGGTCAGGCCGACCGAAGGACCGGTATTGGCCAGGAAGGCTTCCAGGTCTTCGGGCCGCTCGACCACGGTGCCCAGATGGTGGTGATAGGCGAACTTCAGGCCCTGGGCGGCGATGTAGTCGGCCACCTTGGTCAGGCGCGCGCCGAACTCCTTCCAACCGTCGGCGTCGAGACGCGGGGTCGCCGACAGGGCCTTGGTCTTGTCGCCGTGAATGGCGTTGCTGGTCTCGGCGTGGACGAAGACGGTGCAGCCCATGGCCTTCAGCAGGCTGAGGTGCGGCTGCAGCGCCGCGATCTCGTCGTCGGCCGACTGGACCAGCAGGTTGCCGCTGTACCAGCCGCCCACGAGGCTGAGGTCGTAGCGGTCCAGCAGCGGCTTCAGCACCGCCGGGTCGCGCGGGAACACGCCGCCCAGTTCGACGCCTTCGAAGCCGATCGCCTGGCAGTCGGCCAGCACGCTCTCCAGCGGGGTGTCGCCGCCCAGTTCGGGCATGTCGTCATTGATCCAGGCGATGGGGCTCACGCCGAAACGGATGGTCATGGGCGTCTAGTCTCCCGTACGCTGCTGCTTGATCTTGTTGTCATAGTCGGCGCGGGCCGCGTTCACCGTCGGCCGCACCGAGACTTCCGGCACCGCCACGTCCCACCAGGCGCCGCCCTCGGTGGTTGGCATGGGGTCGGTGTCGATCACCACCACATAGGTCCGGTCGCTGGCCTTGGCGCGCTCCAGCGCGGCTTCCAGCTCGGCCAGGCTGGCCACCTTCTCCGATCGCGCGCCCAGGCTGGCGGCATGGGCGGCGAAGTCGATGTCGGGCAGGGTCTGGTGGACCGTGTCGGCCAGCAGGTTGTTGAACGCCGCCCCGCCGGTCGCCGCCTGCAGGCGGTTGATGCAGCCATAGCCCCGGTTGTCGAGGACGGTGACGATCAGCTTGGTCCCCAGCATCACCGAGGTGGCCAGCTCGGAATTCAGCATCAGATAGCTGCCGTCGCCGACCATCACGTGGACCTCGCGGTCCGGCGCGGCCATCTTCACGCCCACGGCGCCGGCGATCTCATACCCCATGCACGAGAAGCCGTACTCGACGTGGTAGCCGCCGGGTGCGCGGGTGCGCCACAGCTTGTGCAGCTCGCCCGGCAGGCCGCCGGCGGCGCAGACCACCACGCTGTCCTCGGACGAGGCCCGCCACACCGCGCCCAGCACCTGGGCGTCGGTCGGCAGCGGTCGGTTGTCGGCCTTGGTCGCGTCGTCGAAGATCGTGTTCCAGCCGGCGACACGGCCGGTGGCCTTCTCGGTCCAGGCGTTGGGCGCGCGCCAGCCGTTCAGGGCTTCGGACAAGGCCTCGACCACCGCCAGCGCGTCGCCGACCACGGCTGACGCGCCATGCTTGTGGGCGTCGTGCGGGGCGACATTGATCTGGACCAGCTTACGGCCCTCGGCGCCGAACAGGGCGCGCGAGCCGGTGGTGAAGTCCTGAAGACGCGTGCCGACGCCGATGACCAGGTCGGCCTCCTCGGCCGCCGCCACCGAGGCGGTGGCGCCGGTGACGCCGATAGCGCCGAGATTCAGCGGGTGATCCCAGGCCAGGCTCCCCTTCCCGCCTTGGGTCTCGGCGACCGGCAGGCCGGCGGCGGAGGCCAGGGCGGCCAGGGCAACCTCGGCGCGGGCGTAGAGCACCCCGCCGCCGGCCACCACCAGCGGCTTCTTGGCCGCCTTGATCAGGGAAACGAGGTCGGCCAGGTCGCGCGGATCGGGACGCGGGGCGCGGATGCGCCAGACGCGCTTGGCGAAGAAGGCTTGCGGATAGTCGAAGGCTTCGGCCTGGACGTCCTGACAGAAGGCCAGGGTCGCGGGGCCGCAAGTCACCGGATCCAGCATGGTCGCCAGGGCGCGTGGCAGGGCGTCCAGGATCTGCTCAGGCCGGACGATGCGGTCGAAATAGCGGGAGACCGGCTTGAAGCAGTCGTTGGCGCTGATCGTCCCGTCGCCGAAGTCCTCCACCTGCTGCAAGACCGGGTCCGGACGCCGGCTGGCGTAGACGTCGCCGGGCAGGAACAGCACCGGCAGGCGGTTCACATGCGCCAGGGCGGCGGCCGTGACCATGTTGGTCGCGCCGGGGCCGATCGAGGTGGTGCAGACCATGGCCCGCTCGCGCCGCGACTGCTTGGCGAAGGCGATGGCCGCGTGGGCCATGCCCTGCTCGTTGTGCGCACGCCAGGTCGGCAGCACGTCGCGGACGCCGTGCAGCGCCTCGCCCAGGCCGGCGACATTGCCGTGGCCGAAGATCGCCCAAACCCCGGCGAAATACGGGACCTCCCCTTCCCCGGTCTCGACATGTTGGGCGCAGAGCCAGCGGACGGTCGCCTGGGCGGCGGTGAGACGAACGGTAGCCATTTAAGCGGCCTTCTCCACGGAGCCCCGGAGGCGACGCCAGGCGTCGACCAGCACCTTGAACTTGGCGGCCAGGGCGGCGACCGCCGCCTCGTCGTCGATCCGGTTGGCCAGCCATTCGCGGGCGACATCGTAGAAGATGGTGCGGCCGACGGCGAAACCCTTGACGATCGGGAACGGCGCGACGACCTCGAACGAGGCCAGCAGCTCGGCCTCCGGCGCCGACAGGCCCAGCAGCACGACGCCCCGGCACAGCGGATCGTTCTCGTTGACGGCGGCCTCGATCTCGCGCCAGGCGGCAGGGTCGGTCAGCGGCTCCAGCTTCCACCAGTCCGGGCGGATGCCCAGGGCGTAGAGCCGGCGGATGCCGCGGGCCACGGTCTGGCTGTCGCTTTCCATGCCGCGCGGCAGGATCAGCTCCAGCAGCAGCTCATGGCGGGTCTTGCGGCAGGCGTCGAACAGGCGGAGCAGCTGGCGCTCCTGGCGTTCGCGCAGCTCGACCTCGTCATCGGGGTGATAGAAGGCCAGGCACTTGACGACCTGGTTCAGCGGCCACTCGGCCAGCTCCGTCGCCACGTCGGCCGAACTCTCGAACTCCAGCGGCCGCGACTTCGGCAGTTCGATCGGGCGGGCGATCCAATAGTCGTGCTCGGCCGCCTGGGCCAGGGCCTCGAACCCGAAACGGCCGTCCAGCAACATGCCAAAGCGGCGCTCGTCGTCGCCCGCCACCGCCTGCACGGCGCGCAGGGCCAGGGTCTTGAAATGCGGGATCCGTTCGAGGTCCCCGCCGGTCTCGGCGATCAGGTCCTCGAACTGGCTGCGGTGATCGATGGCCAGGACGGTCAGCTCGTCATAGACGTGCTCGCGGGTCGTGGCCCAGTGGATGTGCTCCAGCTCGAGATCCTCGCGCAGGCGGAACGGCCGTTCGCGTTCGCTCAGGAAGGCTTCCAGCTCGACCCAGGTCGGCATGGCCGGCGTGCAGCCGTGCCGCGAGACGACGATGGCCCCGCAGGCGTTGCCCCATTCGCAACACGTCTCGACGGGCTCGCCACGCAGCCAGCCGCGCAGGAAGCCGGCCATGAAGGCGTCGCCCGCCCCCAGCACGTTGAACACCTCGACCTTGAAGCCGCGCGCGCTGACGCCCTCGTCCAGGCTGCCCGGGATCGCGCCCGGGAAGGCCACGCAGCCGTCGGGGCCGCGCTTGCAGACCAGCAGGGCGTCCGGCGCGCCCTTCCGGATCGCGCGCAGGGCCGCGATGGTGTCGGTCGAGCCGCCCAGGATGTGGATCTCTTCTTCGGTGCCAACGATCAGGTCGCAGAGGGCCACGACCTCCTGCAGCTTGGCGGTGACCTGCTGGTTCTCGACGAAGCGGTTCTCGCCGGCGTCCTTGCCGGTCAGGCCCCACAGCACCGGACGGTAGTCGATGTCGAAGGCCACGCGGCCGCCGGCCGCCTTGACGGCCTTGGCGGCTTTCAGGCTGGTCTCGTAGACGTTCGGTTGCGACAGGTGGGTGCCGTTGATCAGCACCGCCCCGGCCTGGGCGAACCAGGCCTCGTCGACGTCCGATGGCTCCAGCGCCATGTCGGCGCAGTTCTCGCGATAGAAGATCAGCGGGAAGTTCACCCGGTCGCGGATGCCCAGGATCACCAGGGCCGTCAGGCGGTCGGGATCGGACAGCACGCCGGCGACGTCGACGCCCTCGCGTTGCAGCTGTTCGCGGATGAACCGGCCCATGTGGTCGGCGCCGACCCGGGTCAGCAGGCCAGTCTTCAGCCCCAGGCGCGCGCCGCCCGCGGCGGTGTTGGTCGGGCTGCCGCCCAGATACTTGGAGAAGGACCCCATATCCTCCAGCCGCCCGCCCACCTGCTGACCGTAGAGGTCGACGCTGGATCGGCCCACGGCGATCAGATCAAGGGTCTTTGCGTCCTGGGCCATGCGGTTCCACGTCACTCTCGGGCCGGCTCCCCACCGGCAATATGTAACGCATATTCCAAACCTAGAACGCTTGCAACATCCATTTCATTTTCGATCTGGGATGGAATGGACGGTTCACCCGCCCCTCTTTGGCCGCTTCTTTTCCTTGCTTGCCTCGAACGCGAAACTGATCACCAGCGCCTGGGCCAGGCAGATGGAAGCGGCCAGCGAGCGGAAGGTCCGCACCTCGGATTCGCGCACGTGCAGCACCAGTTCGGCCGGCTTGGCGATCGGGCTGACCAGGCTGTCGCTAATCGACAGGATCTTGGCGCCACGCTGGGTGGCCATCTCGACCGCCTGCACCGTTTCCTCCGCATAGGGGTGGTAGCTGACGGCGATCAGCAGGTCGCGCGGACCGATGGTCTGGACCTGCTGCTTGGTCAGGCCGGCCACGCCGTCGATGAACAGGGTGCGCTTGTTCACCTGCTGCAGCGAATAGGCCAGGTAGGAAGCGACCGGGAACGAGCGGCGGAACCCGATCACATAGACGGTCTCGGCCCGGTCGATCAGCGACACCGCGTCCTTCATGTCGGCTTCGCTGACGGTCTGCCCCAGGTTCTGCAGGGCCAAGGTGTTGCCCTCAACGAACTCGCTCAGCACGTCGGCCCCGCCCTCGGGCTTGCGGGCGACGGCCTCGTTGAAGTGCCGCACGCGCTCGCCATAGCCCAGGCCCGCATGGCCCGACAGCAGGCCGTCGCGGAACAGCCGCTGCATCTGGCTGGCGCCGGGATAACCAAAGGTCTTGGCGAAGCGGACGATGGCCGAGGGCTGCACGCCGCAACGCTCGGAAATCACCGCCAGGGTCTCCAGCGCCAGCTCATTGGGCTCGTCCAGCACATAGCGAGCGATCTGCTGCAACCGCTTGCTCAGCGACTCGTAGCGGTCGAGGATCGCCGCGCGCAGCTCCTCGGCCGTGGTCGGCGCGCTCGCCGCCGTGGTCTGTTCGGTCATTTCCGCCCCGGTATGATCACTTCAGGTTTAGAATATCCATTCCGCGCGCGAACACAAACACGACTGGAAGCGCTTCTTCATTCCACTTTCCATCTGGAAGGAATTTTTATTCCATACTACAGGGAAAGCAACGCGGCCGCCGGGTCCTGCGGCGCGACACGGCATTAGGGTTCCCATGCACGACATCGCCATTTTGGGCGCCGGCCGCATCGGCCGCATCCACGCCAAGAACGTCGCCGGCCAGCCCGGCTTGCGCCTGAAATACGTGGTCGATCCGGTCGCCGCGGCCGCCGACGGCCTGGCCGCCGAGACCGGCGCCACCGTGGTCGATCTCGACACCGCCCTGAACGATCCGGCCGTGGCCGGCGTCATCGTCGCCAGCTCGACCGACACCCACCTCGACTACAGCCTGAAGGCCATCGCGGCCGGCAAGGCGGTGTTCTGCGAAAAGCCGATCGACCAGGACCTGGCCCGCGCCCGCTCGGCGGCCGGCGAACTGGGCGGCAAAGGCGTGAAGCTGTTCCTGGGCTTCAACCGCCGCTTCGATCCGAACTTCCAGGGCTTGAAGGCGCGGCTGTCGTCCGGCGTGGTCGGCGCGCTGGAGACCGTGCACATCACCAGCCACGATCCGGCCCCGCCGCCGGTCGCTTACGTCAAGGTGTCGGGCGGCCTGTTCAAGGACATGGCCATCCACGACTTCGACATGGCCCGCTGGCTGCTCGACGAGCCGGTGACCGAGGTGTTCGCGGCCGCCAGCTGCCTGGTTGATCCGGCGATCGGCGAGGCCGGCGACATCGACACCGCCAAGATCCTGCTGCGCACCGCCTCGGGCAAGATCTGCATGATCAGCAACAGCCGCCGCAGCGGCTATGGCTATGATCAGCGTATCGAGGCCTTCGGCGCCAAGGGCCTGGTTCGGGCCGACAACGTCATGGAAAGCACCGTTTCGGTCTGGAACGAGGCCGGCGCGGCCACCGACGCGTTCCAGAACTTCTTCCTCGACCGCTACGCCGAGGCCTATCGCCGCGAGATGGCGCACTTCGCCGAGATCATCCGCGGCGAGGCCCTGCCCTCCGTCGGCTATGTCGACGGCGTCGAAGCCCTGGCCCTGGCCGAGGCCGCGGGCCAATCGGCTAAGACCGGGCAGGTGGTGAAGCTGTAGGCGCCGCAATCCGTTGAAGCTTCGAGGTCACCGTGATCTCGAAGCTACAAATCCGTGTCATCCCGGAAGCCTCGCAGAGGCTGTCCGGGACCCAGGGGCCGGCGCAGTGCGGTTGCCCCTGGGTCYCGGCTCTCCGCTACGCTGCGGCCGGGATGACACTGATAATCCGCTGCTTGATTGAATCTGAGCCCTAGCGCGGAGCCGGGCTCTTCAGCTTGCCGTCGACGATCTTCTGGAAGGTCTCGAGCGGGCACAGGGTCGGCTCACCCGCCACGCCGCAGCCCGGGATCGGGAAGTAGGCAAAGGCCGGCGGGTTGCTGGCGGTCAACGGTTGCAGCGCGCGCAGTTGGTCCATGCTCTGGGCGGTGTAGAAGGCCCGGACATAGGCCTTGCCGCCGGCGTCCTTCAGCAGCTCGAAGCCCATGGCCCCGCCGGGCGGCGGATCGTCCCGGGGATAGTCGGCGGCTGTAAAGTGCGCGCCGAGGAAGCCGCGCAGGGCCGCGATATTGGTGTCGTGGCCGACCAGCAGGGTCAGCTTGCCGCCCGTGCCCTCGGCGCCGCTCAGGGCCGCCAGCACTTCCTTGGCGATCGGCGCGGCGTAGCGCTCGGCGATATAGGGCGCGCCGACCTCGTAGTGGAACTTCACCGGGTGGAAGCGCAGCATGGCCTGGATGTCGGCCTTGGAGGCGCGGCCCCAGCCGACCTCGGCCATCGGCTTGCCCTCGACATATTCCAGCAGGATCGTCTGGCCCGCCGTCGAGGCGACCGACAACGCGCCTTCCAGGTCGGGCGTATCGCCCGGATTAGCGTTCAGGTGCGACGGCTTGGCCGCGACGCCGCAGCCGGCCTTAGTGGCCGGGTCGCAGCCCAGCACGCGCTGCAGGACGGCGAAGTCCCGGGCGTGGACGCGGGCTTCGGCCGCGACGCCGGGTTTCTGGCGCTGGGCGGCCTTCAGCGCCACGTCGCCATCGATCCCCTCGGCCGGATGGAAGATCGGGTCGTTCTCCTCGCTGTCCGGGTGGGCGACCTTCAAGCCGCAGCCGGGCTGCAGGCCATCGACGAACATCTCGGCCGTCTTGATGGCCCGCGACTTGCCGCTGGCCCAGGCGACGATGTCGCCGGACGCCGCGCAGCCGTCACGCGGCAGCAGGCCGCGCGCGCCCAGGAAGGTGCGGTAGTAGGCGCCCATCAGCCGCGCGCCCTCGCCACCGTGCGGGGTCAGGTCGCCATAGGGGGTGGTCCAGGTTCCCCAGGGCTGGACGGTCGTGCCCGGGGGCGTGGCCGGGCTCTTGGTCGGCGGCCGGACGCTGTGGCGCATGACCATGACCATGCGTTCGAGCTTGAGCCCCTCGGTCGGGCCACCCGGGCGCGCCGCCTGCGCCGTTCCCGCCAGCAGCGGGACCATCGCCGCCGTCATCAAGGCGTTTCGAAGCCTCTTCATAGACATCTCCCCGTGAGCCACTGCTTGTGCGCGGCTATTTCATTGCCGACGACGATATGAATGGATTTTCTATTTTGCAATAGGAATGGAATTTTTCTTCAGATGCCGTGTTGTGTCAGCGGGACGTCAGCCAACCGCGTCTAGGTCGGATCCGAGACGCAAACGTGACAACAGGGACGCCCGTCATGATCAAGCTGAACCTCGCCGCCGGCCTGCTGGCCCTGATGACCGCCGCGCCGGCCCTGGCCCAGACGCCCCCCTCCCAGACCGTCGAGATCGCCGCGCCTGGGGTGGCGCTGGTCCAGCCGACGATGGAGACCGAACCGGTCGATCACGAAGGCGACGCCGCCGACGATCCGGCGATCTGGGTCCATCCGAGCGATCCGGCCAAGAGCGCCATCATCGCCACCGACAAGAAGGGCGGCATGCTGGTCTACGATCTGTCGGGCAAGCGGCTGCAATACCTGCCCGACGGCCGGATGAACAATGTCGACCTGCGTGGCGGCTTCAAGCTGGGCGGCAAGCGCGTGACCCTGGTCGCCGCCAGTGACCGCACCCGCAAGGCCATCGCCCTCTACACGATCGATCCCGAGACCCGCCAACTGACCAGCGTCGCCGACGGCGTCCAGGCCACCGGCCTCTCCGATCCCTATGGCCTGTGCCTGTACCGCGACCGCAAGGGCGGGACGTTCGTGTTCGTCGGCGATCCCCAGGGCCTGGTCCGTCAGTGGAAACTGGTCGCCACCCCGGCCGGCAAGGTCCGGGCCCAGGCCGTGCGCGACATCAGGTTCGACACCCAGACCGAAGGCTGCGTCGCCGACGACGTCACCGGCGCCCTCTATGTCGCCGAAGAGGACGTGGCGCTGTGGAAGCTGGGCGCGGACGCCAAGGCCGGCTCGGCGAAGAAGGCGATCGCCCGTGTGGCCGACAATCCCGCCCTGAAGGACGATTTGGAGGGCGTCGGTCTCTACGCCCAGCCGGGCGGCAAGGGCTATCTGGTCGTCTCCAGCCAGGGCAACAACAGCTACGCCGTGTTCCGGCGCGAGGGCGACAACGCCTATGTCGGCAGCTTCGGGGTGACGGCCAACGAGGCCGGGATCGACGGGATCTCCGGGACCGACGGCCTGGACGTGGCCAGYGCCTCGCTGGGCGCGGGCCTGGAGGGCGGCGCCTTCGTGGCCCAGGACGACGACAACGCCGCTCCGCCCCAGCGCCAGAATTTCAAGCTGGTCCCATGGTCGGCGATCGCCGCCAAGCTGAAGCCCTAGCGAAGGCGCAAAAGAAAAGCCCGGCCAAACGGCCGGGCTGAAAAGGTGGGGAGGAAACGCCCCAGGAAAGGGCAGAGGCCGCTGGCCTCACGAGGTAGGAGTTATGATCGGTCCGTGGCGGTTCAAGGGCGGCATCTGAAAAAACTTCCTTTTCAGCGCGCTTGGTTTGCCGGGACCGTATGGTAATGAGCGCGCTCGACGAGTGAGGGCCTGCGCCCGAAGCGAGCGCCAAGCCCATGTCCGATCCCATCGATCCCAAAGACACCGCTCCCGAGACGCCGGCCGCGCCCAAGCCGCGAAAGCCCCGGAAGCCTCGCGCCCGGACGGTGATGACCGAGGCGGCCGGACTGGACGAGACCTCCTCCGCGATCGCCGCGGCCGAGACGCCCGCGCCGGACGCCGAAGCCGCGTCCGAGCCCGTCGCCGAACCCGAGGTCCTGCCGGAAGAGCCCGCCCCCGAGGCCGCCGAAACCGAGCTGCCCGAGGCGGTCGAAGCCGTGCCGGAAGCCGCCCTCTCCCCGGCCGAACCGGTCAAGCCAGCCAAGCCGCCGATCTGGAAGCGTCCCGCCTGGCTGATCGGCGCGGCCGCCGCCGTCGTGCTGGTCGTGGTGCTGGTCGCCTCGCTGTTCTGGTCGCTGCCGCTGAGCCGGGCGCTGGAGCCGCTGACCAACTCGGCCATCGTGCTGGTGGCCGAGGACGGCTCGCCGATCGCCCGCCGGGGTTCGTACAAGGAAGCGCCGATCGACGTGGCCAAGCTGCCGGCCTATGTGCCCGGTGCCTTCATCGCCATCGAGGACCGCCGCTTCTACAGCCACATGGGCGTCGACCCCAAGGCGATCGCCCGCGCCGTGGGCAAGAACGCCAAGGCCGGCGGCGTCTCGGAGGGCGGCTCGACCATCACCCAGCAGCTGGCCAAGAACGCCTTCCTCAGCAGCGACCGCAACCTTCGTCGTAAAGCTCAAGAAGCGATGATCGCCGTCTATCTGGAAGCGCGGCTCAGCAAGACCCAGATCCTGTCGCGCTACCTGTCGTCGGTCTATTTCGGCGACGGCGCCTTTGGCCTGCGCGCCGCGGCCCGCCACTATTTCGGCAAGCAGCCCGAGCAGCTGTCGATCGGCGAGGCCGCCATGCTGGCCGGCCTGGTCAAGGCCCCATCCCGCCTGGCCCCGACCAACAACATCGACGGCGCCCGTGAGCGGATGCGCGTGGTGCTCGGCGCCATGGTCGAGACCGGCACGATCACCCAGGCCCAGGCCGACGCGGTCGGCGAAGTCTCGGCCGTCGAGAACCCGGACAAGCTGCCGACCGGCTCCTACTTCGCCGACTGGGCCCTGCCCCAGGCCCGCGCCACCATCGGCGCCCGCTACGGCGAGACGATCGTCAAGACCACCCTGGATCCGAAGCTGCAGGAAAAGGCCGAGCGGATCCTCAACGATTTCATCGAACGCGACGGCAAGGTCCTGAACATCACCCAGGGCGCCCTGGTGGCCATGCGCAAGGACGGCCGCGTCGTCGCCATGGTCGGCGGCCGGGACTACAGGACCAGCCAGTTCAACCGCGCCGACGGCGAGCGCCAGCCGGGCTCGTCGTTCAAGCTGTTCGTCTATCTGGCCGCCCTGCGCGAGGGCATGACCACGACATCGCCGATCCTCGACACCCCGGTGCAGGTCAGCGGCTACATGCCCAAGAACCACGAGGGCAAGTATCGTGACCGCGAGATCCCGCTGATCAGCGCCTTCGCCGCCTCGTCGAACGTCGCCGCCGTGCGCCTGGCCCACGACCTGGGCCCGGCCAAGGTGATCAAGGTCGCCCGCGACCTGGGCGTCACCGAGAAGATCCCCACCGACCTGACCATGGCCTTGGGCACCGGCTCGATGAGCCTGACGCGCCTGACGGCGGCCTACGCCTCGGTCGCGGCGGGGGAATATCCGATCGTCCCGCACGCCTTGGACACCTTCAAGAAGCCGAAGACCACCGCCTACGACCCCAAGGTGCTGCTGGGCATGCGTGACCTGCTGCGCTCGGCCAMCCACCGCGGCACGGGCCTGGAGGCGGCCATCGCCGGCGCCTATGGCAAGACCGGCACCACCCAGGACTATCACGACGCTCTGTTCGTCGGTTACGTCGACGACCTGGTGGTCGGGGTCTGGGTCGGCAACGACGACAACAGCTCGATGAATGGCGTGGTCGGCGGCGGCGAGCCCGCCAAGATCTGGAAGGCCTTCATGCTCTCGGCCCTGGGCCGCAGCGTCGCCGCCCCGGTCGAGGAGGATCCGCTGGAGGACCTGGGCCTGCCGCTGGAAGGTGAGATCGGCCCCGACGGCCTGCCCCTGGCCCCGCTGACGCCGGTCCCGGCCGAACCGACGCCGGAGCCGGCCAACAGCGGCGTGCCGGTGCCGCCGCCGCCGCCGGAGCCGAGGCCCTAGGCTTCGCGAACAATCCGAGACGCCGCCAAAGCGCGGGCGACGTCTCGATGTCTGTGAGCCTAGGCAACGACCTTCAGCTCGGACGCCGGAACGCCCCCGAGGACGCCCAGATTGGGCCCTTCGGCGGGATTGGCGACATCCGACGCGCCAAGATGGGCTTCGAGGATGTCGAGGATCCGAGAGTCTTCCTCGGCGTCGAACTTCCGCGCGAACAGGGCGGGGCTCTCCGTCAACGCGACGGCGTCCTCGGTCCTGAACGTTCGAGGGCGCAGCTTGATGTCGCCGTCGGGAACCCAGTCGATCATTCGCAGGTCGTCATTGACGATCTCGCCATGCTCGGCGGTGTTCATCATCACGGTCTGGAAGAACCCTTCGTCGGCGATGAAGGTGTTTCGATAGAAGCTCTTGTATCGATCGACCGAAGGGTCGTGGCAGACGAACCGGCAGAACCGCCGGCTGACGATCTTCCACTGATTGCCGATGTACGGCGTCGCCCCATCGAGGAAGAGCCGGGTCGCCAGGGAATCGACGATGCGATCCTTGAGCTCGACCACGTGCTTGAGCACGCGCCCCATGGTGTCGGGGCGAAGCGCGGCCTGGTCCAGGACGCGGATGAACTCCTGGCCCCGACGCGCGCCCAGAAAGTCGCGAATATGGGCCTGGGTGGCGAGGGGGAAATCCTGGCCGCTGAGGTTGATGAAGAACTCCCAGTCCTCGCCCATCTCCAGAAGGCGCTCAATGCCGCGCAGCTCGGCGTCGACGAGGCTGTAGCCGCCCCAGAGCGCCCGCTTGCTCTCCAGCATGGCGGCGTTGGGATAGTCGGCCAGAAACGCGCCGATCTCCGCCTGGAGGGCCGGGCCGGAATTCTTGTCGACGTGGATCAGGTAGGTGTTGTCGGCGTCGTGGATCGCCTTGAACAGCCGCTTGAACTGCTCCGGATAGCGATGGACGAGCAGAAAGTACGCGATCTTGGCGGGCGATGAAGGCTGCCGGTCGAGCCGTACCGGATTGATCAAGACTTCGTACCCCGCAGGGCGTCGGGATCGATCGGGCGAGGCCGGATCGGCTGGCCGCCCGTGGACCGAGGATCGTTCAGACCCTTCGGACCGGAGGGGCGCGTGCCCGGATAGGTTTTCATCGTGGTGGCCTTTCGTCGGACGCGCCGTGCTGCGGCGCTCAGTCGTCGAAGGCTGGAGCGCTATTTCTTGCGGGCGGCGAGCGTCTGGATCGTCATGGCGGGCGCCGCGGCGATCACCTTGGGCTTCACGGTCTTGGGTTTGCGGACTTCGCGATTGCCTTTGGACAATAGGCTTCCTTTTTCTGGTGAGACCGCTCACGAGCGCCAGCCATCGCCCAGCGCGAGCCGGACGACGAGAAGGATAAGTTCGTGAAAGGGTCGAACGCCCAAATGGGGCGGAGATCTCTCGCCAGGAGGGCGAGTCGATCCATCTTTGGCGCGACTGAGCGCCTTGCCAAAGGGCTTACCACATCCGGACGTGGAGCGGGGAAATCATATTGGCGGCGGGCCATCCCTCCTACTCCCCCACTAGCCGCCCCGCCGGCGGCACGCGGACGATGAAGTGGCCTTTCACGCCCTCCGGCCATTGGCGGTAGGGCACCACGCCCTCGTCGCTGGCGGCATAGGCCATCGCGTAGTCCAGGATCGCCCGCGCCGCCTCGGCCGTCGGCTCGAACCGGCCCAGCACGTAGCCGATCTTGCCCGGGGCGCGCAGGTGGATCGAGCAGTGCTGGGC